>CADBQT010000234.1 GCA_902796875.1 uncultured Eubacteriales bacterium | reverse complement strand
CTTCTTTTCTCCTTCCCCTGCATTCTATCATTCTTTTGGATATATTACAAATATTCACCATGATATTTATTGCCTTTACAAACACAGGCCGGCACGGACTTGATATACTGTAGCCATAAACGAACCGGTTCGAAACAGCAAAAGGAGGCACCTCATGATCGCATACGCATGGCCCATCGCCCTGGTCGTCTGTGCCAACATCATCTATCAGATCTGCGCCAAGTCGATGCCGTCCAACATCAATCCCCTGGCGGCCCTGACGGTCACCTACTTCATCGCCATGGTATCCAGCGGCGTCCTGTACTTCGCCGTCAACCGGGGCGAGGCGAATCTGCTGGCGGAATACAGCAAGCTCAACTGGGTGCCCTTCGTCTTCGGCATGGTGCTGGTGGGCCTGGAAGTCGGCTTCGTCTACGCCTACAAGGCGGGATGGCCGGTGAACTCCGCCGCCATCGTCCAGTCGTCCTTCCTGGCGGTGGGACTGATCCTGGTCGGGTTCCTGCTCTACCACGAGCCCCTCACCTGGAACAAGCTGGTTGGCGTAGGTGTATGCATCGTCGGCCTCATCTTCATCAACCTGAAATAATCCCCGATCCCGGGCTGGATCCCGGGGCGAAAGGAAAAGGAGAACCCCATGAACATCGAAACCTTCAAAGTCGAACGGTGGATGGACGAGTACGAGACTCGCTGTAAGTACAACCTGGCGGAGACCTGCATCGACTCCCTCACCGTCCGGGAGATCATCGAGATGGCCGGTCTGGATGTGGCCGAGTACATGAATGAACTGGCGGACACCCGGCTCACCTACAGCCACATCGGCGGATCCCCGGAGCTGCTGGACGGGATCGCCGGCCTTTACAGCGATGTGATCCGGCCGGAGCACATCATCCCCATGCACGGAGCCATCGGGGCCAACCACCACGTGATCATGGCCCTCATCGAACCTGAAGACAACATGGTCTCCGTCATGCCCACCTATCAGCAGCACTATTCCATCCCCGAGTCCATCGGCGCTGAAGTCAGGATCCTGGAACTGAACCTGGGGAACCACTTCCTGCCGGATCTGGAAAAGCTGAAGGAACTGGTGGATGAAAACACGAAAATGATCACCATGAACAGCCCCAACAATCCCTCCGGATCCCTGATCCTCAAAGAGACCATGGAGGAAGTCATCGCCATCGCCGACAGCGTAGGCGCCTACGTCCTCTGCGACGAGGTCTACCGGGGCATCTCCGAAGACGGCAGCTACATGTACTCCGTAGCCGACCTTTACGAGCGAGGCATCTCCGTGGGCAGCATGTCCAAGTCCTGGTCCATGGCGGGGGTCCGGATGGGCTGGATCGTCACCCGGGACATGGACCTGATCCACCGCTGCCACGAGCGCCGGGATTACGACACCATCAGCTGCCCGGTGATCGACGATAAGCTGACCGCCCTGGCCCTGGCCAACAAAGACAAGATCATCGAAAGGAACCGGGCGATCCTGCTGAAAAACCGGCAGATCCTGGACGACTGGGTGAACGCCACGCCGGGGGTCTACTATCAGAAACCGGTGGCCGGCACCACCGCCCTGGTCTACTACGAAAAGGATATCCCTTCCCGGGAGCTTTGCGACCGGCTCATGAACGAGACCGGCGTCCTCTTCACTCCCGGAGAGTGTTTCGAAATGGAAGGGTCCGTGCGGATCGGCTACGCCTTCGACTCTCAGGTCCTGAAGGAAGGTCTGGATCTGTTCGCGGAATTTCTCGAGAGAATTTAGGAGGTAATAAACATGAGCGCAACCGTACTGAACAAGAGTGAGATCATGCAGGTCATCGAGATGGCTCCCACCATCCAGGCCGTGGAAGAAGTCTATAAAATGAAAAGCTCCGGCGAGGCCGTGGCCTGGCCCACCGTGTTCCACATCTTCGAAGAAGGAGAACGGGACATGGACATCCGCTCCGGATATCTGCCCGGAGCCCATATCTTCGGCCACAAGACCATCGGGTTCTTCGGCGGCAACGGGGACAAGGGACTGCCCACACTGATGGCCACCATCTGCCTTTTCGATGAGTATACGGGAAGCCTGACGGGCATCCTGGAAGGAGCCTACATCACCGGCGTAAGGACCGGCGCGGCGGGAGCCATCGGCGCCAAGTATCTGGCCAGAAAGGATTCGGAGACCCTCTTCATCCTGGGCGCAGGCAATCAGGCCGCCTATCAGATCGGCGCATGCATCACCGCTTTCCCGGGTCTGAAGAAGGTCTACATCGCCGACCTTATCGCTCCCGACAATGCGGAGAGATTCGCCGCCGGGATCGCGGAGAGACTCAAGGACGAGCTGGGGATCGACGCGGCGGGCATTGCCTTTGAAGCCACCAACGATCCGGCGACCACCGTCCCCGAAAGCGATATCGTCATTACCGTCACTCCCGCAAGAGAGCCGGTCATCAAAAAGGAATGGACCCGCCCCGGTCAGCACTTCTCCACCGTCGGTTCCGACATGGAGGGCAAAGAGGAACTGGATCCGGAGATCTTCGCCGGAGCCAAAGTCTTCGTGGACGACATGGAGCACTGCCTGGAAGCCGGCGAGACGGAGATCCCGGTGAAGAAGGGCATCATCGCCGAAGAGAACGTCAATGAGATCGGCAATCTGCTCCTGGGCAAGGTGGAAGGCCGGACCTCCGATGAGGACATCACCATCTACGACCCGGCCGGCATGGCTCTGCTGGACATCGCCGCTGCCAACGTGGCTCTGGAACTGGCCGCAGCCAAAGGCCTGGGCGCCACCATCGATCTGTAAGCTTAAACCTGTGATCCAGGGCCGCAGCAGTTTTCTTTGAACTGTTGCGGTTTTTTTCGTATAATGGGTCCATAGCAAATGACCACTACTG
>CADBQT010000233.1 GCA_902796875.1 uncultured Eubacteriales bacterium | reverse complement strand
GGAGAGAAGGAGAACAGCATGGATTTCACATTGAAGCTGGATAAAAGGGCTCAGGCGCGGATCGATGCGGGAAGGTGCATCGACTGCGGTGAGTGCGGCGGGATCTGTCCTACGGGGTCGATCCTGGAATACCAGAAGAACGTGTCGGGGATCTTTTCCGTGGAGGAGAGACCGACGGTGGAGAGCGCCTGCTCGACGGGCTGCCCCATGGGGGTGATCCCTCAGTCGGTGGCCGCATTCGTTCGGGACGGGGAGATCGAGAAAGCCTATCAGCACATCGCCGACCGAAACCCCATGGCGTGGGTCTGCTCGGAGGTGTGCGACAACCTTTGCTACGAACACTGCCGGCTGATCAACATCGGCGAAAGACCGGTGGACGTGCGGACTTTGGAGAAGGCCGCCGTTGCCCAGGGGACTCCTGCGGGATACGAGTTCACCAAGCCGGCCTACGATAAGATCGCCATCATCGGCGGAGGCCCCGCCGGGATCATGGCCGCTTTTGAATTGCGCCGGATGGGCTACCGGCCGGTGATCTTCGAAAAGCGGGATCGCCTGGGGGGTATCATGAGCTGGGGCATCCCGGACATGCGCCTTGACAAGACCCGCCTCCACGAAGAGATCGACCGACTGATCGATACGGGGGTGGAAGTGAGATACCACTACGTACTGGGAGAGAACTTCCGGTTGGATCAGATCTGGGAGGAGGGCTTTGCGGCCTGCCTGCTGGCCACCGGTTCGGACCTTCCCGGGACATGGGAGCTTCGGGGCGGGAACATCCCCGGGGTCTTCCAGGCTTCGGACATCCTCCGCCAGTGTAACGACGGAGGACTGAGCAACAGGGAAAAAGAGACGGCCGGTGAAAGCGTCGACGCCATGGGTGAGAACATCATCGTGGTGGGCAACGGCCGGCTGGCTGCGGATACGGCCCGGGTGCTGGCAGACCGGGACAAGAAAGTGACCCTGCTTTCGGCCCAGGTCCTGGGAGAGGTGGCCTTCCCCGAAGGCACCGAAGAGATCCTGGCCGACGAGGGGATCGAGTACCGGCCGGTGACGGAAGCCCGGCAGGCCATCGGCGGCACAGGCGGGATCAAAGCCCTGGAGATCGTGGAAGACGGCCATGCCACCAACCTGTTCTGTGACGGGGTGGTGCTGGCAGCCGAGCTTCGCAGCGACGTGGAAGAGATCTGCAAAGCGGAGACCTGGCCGGACGGACACATCCGGACCGACGGCCGTTTCCGGACGAACATCCCCAGGATCTACGCCTGCGGCGATGTGACCGGTGGATGCGACTCCGTGGTCCGTGCCTTTGGAGAAGGAAGAAAAGCCGCCCGCCGGATCGACGAAGATCTGCGGAGGACCGGAGAGGACGGAGAAAAACCGCCTTACTACCGGGCGCCGGCGGGAGAGACCATCTACCCGGAGAACATCATAAAGCCCAGAGACTTCCGGGCCCTGGGAGATCCCGGCCAGGAGTGTGTGGAGGATATCGTGACCATGCTCCGGGATGCCGGTCTGCGGGAGGACATGCCCACCTTCTTCGTGGATGAGGGTCCGGAGGAAGAAGGCAAATATAAAAAGGTAGCCATCATCGGCGGCGGCATCGCCGGGATCACGGCAGCGGTTTCCCTGGCCAAGGCGGGACATCGGCCGACCATCTTCGAAAAGACAACGAAGCTTGGCGGAGCATGCCGCTGGCTTTCTACGAACCGGCGGTTCGACCACGGCAAACTGGACGAGGAACTGGCGAAGATCGAAGAATCCGGCATCCGGGTGGTATACAACGCCGCCGGAGGAGTCAACCCGGATCTTCTGGATCTGTCGAAGCAATACGACGGCATCCTTCTGGCCATCGGAGAGACGGCGGGGAAGAAGCCGGACATCCCGGGAACGGATGCCCGGGGCGTGCTGGACGTGATCGGTCTGATGACCGTTCTGAATAACGGAGATATCCCGACGGATCTGGGACAGCGGGTCGCCGTCGTGGGCGGAGACGAGATCTCCGTCGACGTGGCCAGAGCCCTGCGCCGGCTGGGACGGGAAGTCACTCTTCTCTCCCCCAGCGGCAGAGGTAAACTCCAGATCAACACGGGCGCGGTGGACGTCCTGCTGGGAGACGGGATCAATCTGGTCACCGGCGTGGTGCCCCAGGAGATCCAGGTGAAGGACGGGGCTGCCGACGGCGTGACCTGCGTGGTCTCGGAGAACGGAAGCAGTCTGGGGATCCCCTGCGATACGGTGGTCTTCGGCGAGGGAAAGGCGCCCGACATGCTGACCCTGTCCCTGAAGAATCTGTATCTGGATCTGGACGAGAACGGATACGCCAAGATCAACAGCCGCCTGGCCACCAACATGCGGGGCGTCTACGCCATCGGACGTTTCAACATGAGTTCCATCGACGCAGGCCGGGCCGGAGCCACGGCCATGCGCAACTATCTGGAGGGCCGGGATGAAGCGGTCCACGCGGAGACATTCTTCCCCGAGGAGATCTCCGTGGAACACGAGCGGACGCCGGGGGCGGAAGTGTCCTTTGACGGGTTGCCACCGGAAGGAGGCCTGGAAGAGGAGGCCGGCCGGTGCATCAGCTGCGGCTATCATCAGGCGAGAGAAAAACTTTGTAT
>CADBQT010000232.1 GCA_902796875.1 uncultured Eubacteriales bacterium | reverse complement strand
TCCCCGCGGTAGCGCCGGATCATGGCCGCGTAGTCTCCGTCGGGGACGAAGCAGATGTCCTGGCTGTCCGGCTTGTCCGCGTTGACGAACCCGTTTTCGTCGGCGATCCGGCGGACCTCGGTTTTATGCAGGTCTCCCAAAGGCAGCAGCAGCCGGGCCAGCTGATCCTGGGTCAGGGTGTAGAGGACATAGCTCTGATCTTTCGACTCGTCCAGCCCCTTCTTCAGCAGGTATTTCCCCGTGGCCTCGTCCTTGACCACCCGGGCGTAGTGGCCCGTGGCGATGAAGTCGCAGCCCAGAATGTCCGCCCGCTGAAAAAGCCCCTCGAACTTCAGGTACCGATTGCAATCGATACATGGGTTAGGGGTCTTCCCGTTCTCATAGCTTGAGACGAACTTCTCCATGACCTTTTGGCGAAAGGCGTCCTTGAAATTAAAGACGTAATAGGGCATCTCCAGACGGCATGCCACCAGCCGCGCGTCCTCCACATCGTCCAGGGAACAGCACGACTTCTCCCGGGAGACCCCGGCATCTTCATTTTCGAAAAGTTTCATGGTGCATCCGACGCATTCATATCCTGCGTCCTTCACCAGTTTCGCCGTCACGCTGGAGTCCACGCCTCCGCTCATGGCGATAAGTGCTTTTTTCATACGTTAACTCTATCAGTTCTTGAAGGAGTGCACCGGCGCCGGGATCCTGCCGCCCCTGCCGATGAACCCGCTGCTGTCGAAGGAATTGACCTCCATCACCGGGGAGGATCCGAAGAGTCCGCCCCAGTCCACCATATCGCCGGCTTTGCATCCGTAGGCGGGGATGACCCGGACGGCGGTAGTCTTGTTGTTGATCACGCCGATGGCCGCCTCGTCGGCGAGCATGGCGGAGATGGTCTCCGCCGGCGTATCTCCCGGGATGGCGATCATGTCCAGTCCCACGGAGCATACGCTGGTCATGGCCTCCAGTTTGTCGAAGGTCAGGCATCCGCTCTGGGCCGCGGCGATCATCCGGTTATCCTCGCTGACGGGGATAAATGCTCCCGAAAGTCCGCCCACGCTCCCCGAGGCCATGATGCCTCCTTTTTTCACCGCATCGGTGAGCATGGCCAGGGCGGCCGTGCTCCCGTGTGCTCCGCAATGCTCCAGACCCATGACCTCCAGGATCTCCGCCACGCTGTCCCCGATGGCCGGAGTCGGCGCCAGAGAAAGATCCAGGATCCCAAAGGGAACGTCAAGCCGCCTGCTGACCTCCCGGCCGATGAGCTGTCCCGCCCGGGTGATCTTAAAGGCCGTCTGTTTGATCGTCTCCGCCATCTCGTCCACGGTGGCCCCCTCCATTCCCTCCAGGGCCGTCTTCACCACGCCGGGTCCGCTGACGCCCACGTTGATCACCGTGTCCGTCTCGCCCACCCCGTGGAATGCTCCCGCCATGAAAGGATTGTCCTCCACCGCATTGGCAAAGGCAACGAATTTGGCGCAGCCGAAGCTGTTGTTGTCCCGGGTAAGATAGGCCGTCTCCTTGATCATGGGGCCCATCCTGGCCACGGCATCGAAATTGATCCCGGACTTGGTCGACCCCAGGTTGATGCTGGAGCAGAGGCTGTCCGTCTCCGCAAGGGCATGGGGGATGGCTTCGATGAAGCTTTCGTCGCTTCTGGTGCAGCCCTTCTGGACCAGGGCGGAGAATCCTCCAATGATGTCCACTCCGACGGCTTTCGCCGCGTCATCCAGTGCCTTTGCATAGAGCATCCACTCCTCCAGGCCCGATGCGCCGGCCAGGGCGATGGGGGTCACGGAGATCCGCTTGTTCACGATCTGGATCCCATACTCGTCGCCCACCTGATCCGCCGTCTTCACCAGATCCCGGGCCTGGCGGGTGATCTTATCATAGACAGACCGGGCCGCCTTGCGGTGGTCCCGGTCGAAACAGTCCAGCAGAGAGATCCCCATGGTGGTGGTCCGAATATCCAGATTCTCCTTTTCCAGCATGTGGATGGTATCCAGTACATCCTTGTAAATGGCCATGGTGTTCTCCCGTCAGATTTTGTGCATAGTGTCGAAGATCTCTTCCTTCTGGATCCGGATGGAAAGACCGGTGGCCTCCCCCATTTCCTCCAGGGCTTCCTGAAGCTGCCGGAAAGAAGATCTCTCCTCGTCGATCTTGACCAGCATGAGCATGGTGAAGTACTCCTGCATGATGGTCTGGGTCACGTCCTCGATGTTGACGCCCAGCTCCTTCAGGATGCGGGACACGCTGTACATGATGCCCACCTGGTCCTTGCCGATCACAGTAATGATTGCTTTCATCCGCCTACTCCTTTTCGATCCGTCCCGAGACGATCCAGGGGGCCGGCTCCCGGACGAAAGTGTTGTCCGCCCCCAGCCGGTCGATCCCGATGCGGATGACCTCAGCGTCCTTGATGCCTTTGCTGTCGAAGAGATCCTTCAGCCTGCCCGCCTCGGCGAAGTCCAGAGTGTAGACCACCAGGATCACGTTGGGGTTCAGCTTCATCAGGCAGTTGATCTCCTGATGGAGGCTGGCCGACGCCACCAGGAAGGCGACGTCCGGAGCGGGAAGTCCCTCCATGCTCTCCTCGTCCACCCGGTCGATGATCTTCACGTTCCGGAGGTCGTAGAATTCCACGTTGTCCTCCAGGGCCGCCCGCTGCTTGCCGTTGTACTCCACGGCGATGACCGTGCCTTCGCTGGCATGGAAGGCCGCGTCCACCGCGATGACCTCTCCGCCGACCACGCATATCGTGTCCTCGGCGTCGATGCGCATCTTGCTGAGGATGATGTTCCGGATCTCGCCCGCCACCCTCTTGGAGGACACCCTCTGGGTCACGTCCCCCAGGCCGCTCTTGTTGGTGCTGACCGCGTTGGGGTTGACCACGAGCATTCCGGCGGAGGCGTTGATCCCCCGGTCGATCATGAAGCGCACGTCGTCGTGCTTGATCTCGCCCACCGGCTCGGAGCCCTCGTTGTACCAGACCTCGCAGTCGCCGAGACCGGCGTTCCACATCCGGTAAAAGACTTCCGTGTCGCCGGCCTCCATAAAGGCCAGGACCGCCTTGTGGGATTCCACCGTGGGAATGATGTTCATATTCTTTTTGGTGACATCCATCATCTTGATCTGTTCCAGATCGATGGGCGTATTTTCCGCAAAATACTGGAGCCACTTGAGAATGACTTCATTGGTGAAGATCACATCTCTCGCCATCACACACCTCCTGATTATCTAATGCTCGTTTCTCCCTGATCAGTTTCTCATGGAGAGGAGAGTATTGAGGAGCTGGCTCCCGTTCATCTCCTGATCCTCTTCCGGTTTCTGGACGCCACCGAGAAGAGCGCTGAGAAGACCGCCGCCACCCTGGCTCTGGCTTGCTCCGCCGCCGAAGAGGGATCCCAGCAGGCCGCCGCCGCTGCTCTGATTCTGGCTCTGGCTCTGGCTTGCTCCGCCACCCATCAGGGCCATCACGTCGCTCATATCGAAACCGTCGCTCAGGTCCACGCCACCGCTCTGCTGAGCCTGCTGGGCCTGCTGGGCGGATGCCGATTCCGTCGCCGCCGAAAGGCTGCTCAGAATGGACGGGGAAATGGTGCCCAGCACCTTGGCAACATCCGCTTCGCTGACGCCGGATTCCTTGGCTACGGAAGCGATGATCTTTTCCTCGTCGCTGCCCAGGATGTGACCGACGATCTTGGCGCCGTCTTCCTCATCCGCATCGGCCAGCTGCTTATCGATGGTGTTGGTGTCTCTGTGCTGGGTCAGCGCGCCCAGGAGAGAGTTGGCTCCGCTCTGGGAAGAGGCGTTGCTGGTCAGCTTGCGGATCAGCAGCGGAATGGCGATGGCAATGATCATCTTCAGCTGTTTCTCCGAAAGTCCGGTCTTGGCCGAAAGGGCCTGCAGTGCCGCTCCCGAGGTCAGGATGCCCGTCAACATGTTCATCAGATTCATAGTGTTTCTCCTTTTGTTCGTCCCTTCTTCCGAGCGCCTCTCACCAGCGCTCCGCTTATATGATTGATTATACTAGAAATCCGTTTCATCCGCAAAAGCAATTGCTTTCCCGGATCGGAATCAGTACCTCCGTTCGTCGGACACTCCGGACAGGTGATCTGCCGCTGCCGCCATTGCCTTTGGGGCAGCTTCCGTCATGGGCTCTTCCTCTGCAAAGGCTTTAAGGAACGCGGCGGAAACCACATCCCCTGCCCCGGCGGTCTCTCCAAACTGGAGGATCCGCTCCGGCCGCAGGATGCCTTCTTCGTCCCCTTCACGCCAGTACAGTCCGCCGCCTTTCATGGTGATCACTACCCGGCGGACGCCTTTGCCGACGAAGTATTCTCCCGCCTCTTTCAACTGGTCGGGGCTCAGGATAGTGAGATCCGACAGGACCTCCGCCTCCCGGCGGCCCGGCAGGATGCCGGTGAAATACTCCAGGGCTCCCGCCCCTCTGGCACTTCCCTCCATGGATGCGGGATCGAAGTAAAGATCGTTTCCCGCCCTGCGGCAGATCTCGCCGATCCACTTCAGGGTCTCTTCGGGCAGGCTCCCGTCCACAAAGACGGTATCGGCTCCGGCGATGACCTCTTCTTTTTCTTTCAGTCTCTCCGGGGTCATCTCCTCCTGGATCCGCTCGTCCGCCCGCCAGAATTCCGTATCCCCCAGGAAGTTCTTGGCGATGATCTTCACCGAGGTCTGTTTGTCCGTATCTTCTGTGGCCAGCAGGTGCCGGGTATCGACGCCGCTTCGCTTAAGGTCTTCTCTTGCCCCCAGGCCCAGGGGGTCTTCTCCGATGAGGGAAAGAAAGGCCACGTCCCGGCCGTCTTCCGCCAGAGCCTTGGCCACCGAATATCCGCAGCCGCTGTAAAAGACGGTGATCCTGTCCTTGGACGGATCACCGGAGGGGATGCCGCTCATGCTGCCGAACCTTCCCCCTTCTCCGTATGCTTCTCTCTCCCATGGGGAGATCTCCTGAGTTTCTTCTCCCGGCTCAGGCTTCTTGGGCATGACCATGTCGATCCGCACCGTAGCCTGGACGCCTCCGATCACCAGAATCATTCCGTCACTCCTCTCCATCGCTCTTCGACATCGCTCTTCGACATCGCTCCTCGACATCACTCTTCATCATCATTCATCAACGAACACACTGCCGCCGATGAACTCACGGATGATGGAGTTGTTGGGCACGATGGACTCGTCCTCGATGACTTTGAAGTACTCCAGGAACTTGAGGATACGGACCGCCTCCGCGTGCTCCGGAGAGCCTTCCTCGATCTCCCGAAGGAGGGGATCCAGATGCTTTTTCAGCATGGGGATCTCGTACTCCAGCACCGAATTGAAAAGCATGTCCGCCTCGCTGTTGTAGGGGAAGATGTTCTTGTTCTCCCCTGCCCGGACCTTGGGCCAGGAGGCGATGGTCTCCGCCGCCGAATGACCTCTGTATTTAAAATCTCTCACCATCCGCCGGAGCATCCTGGCGTCCGTGGAGGGCACCCGGTTGTGCCGGTCGATGTTCAGCTGGGTCAGGGGGCTGATGTAGATGCGGTATTTTTCTTTGTCGTCGATCTGCCGGGTCAGATCCCCGTTAAGGGCGTGGATGCCTTCGATGACGATGGGCTGATCCTCCCGGATGGCGGTGATCCGTTTGCCGTACACCTTCTTGCCCTCCATGAAATCGAACTCGGGCAGATCCACTTCCTTGCCGTCCAAAAGATCGTTCATGTTCCGATTGAACAGGTCGATGTCCAGGGCGTTCAGGTTCTCGTAATCCGGCTCCCCGTTTTCGTCCAAAGGCGTGTCCTGCCGCTCGACAAAATAGTCGTCGGTGCCCATGTACAGGGGATCCAGGCCGATGACCCGAAGCTGTATGCAAAGCCTTCTGGCGAAGGTGGTCTTGCCGGAGGATGAGGGTCCCGCGATCAGGATGATCCGGCTGTTCTTCCGGTTGATCTCGTCGGCGATATCGGAGATCTTCTTCTCGTGAAGGGCCTCGCAGAGCAGGACCAGATCCTTTGCCTTTCCTTCATCGATCCGCCGGTTCAGATCCGTCAGGTAGCGGGTCCTGAGCAGCTTCGTCCACCGCTCCTCCTCGCCGAAGGCGCCGTAGAGCTTCCGGTCGTCCTTGTATTCGGGGACTTCGTCCGGCTTGGTGTAATAGGGGAAGCGCAAAAGCACCCCGTACTTGTATTTCTTCAGTTCGAAGTGTTCCAGGTATCCGGTGGACGGGACCATCAGACCGTAGAAATAGTTCCGGTAGTTGTCCAGCCGGTAAAAACGCATGTCGAATTTGGGATCGTCCACCTCGGCCAGAAGGTCCGCCTTTTCCTGATAGCCGAATTCCTTCCAGGTGCGGATGCCTTCCTCCAGGGAGCAGTTCTCCTTGACGATGGGCAGGTCCATCTCCACCAGCTCCCGCATCCTGGCTTCCACCGCCTCGATCTGAGACGCGGAGGCTCTGCCCCGGACTTTGATGTCCGTATAAAGGCCTTTGTTCAGGGAGTTGTCGATGTTCACCTCGACCCCCAGCACGTCCCGTACCGCCTTCAGGTAAAGCATGGTCAGGCTGCGCTGGTACACCAGGTCGGCACTGTGGGTCCGCATGTCGAAGAACTGGATCCTATCCCCGTCCTTGACCTCCGTGGTCAGTTCCCGGTCGGTACCGTTGACGCTGGCCAGAAGCACCCGGAAGGGAAGCTCCTCCTGGAATTCTTTGACCAAATCCTCGATGATCAGGGGGCCTTCCCGGTTCAGCTCGACGAAGTCATTGGCGGTGGTTGTTTTTACGTGAATGATCATGGTTCTGCTCTTTCTTTCATTCTCTGATTTAAGGCCCTGTTTTCCGGGGCCGCACGTGGTGATATTTTACCACACCCCCCCGGACTTTGTCATTCGAAACCAGCCGGGGGATGTTGTAGCTTGGGGTGCCGGGGTTTTACGGGCAAGTTGGTGAAGAATTTTGTTTCAGATCCCCGATTAGGCACCATTTTAAAATAAATGGTGCCTATTGAAGGCTATGGGGAAAATTTCCTCCCCACAGCAGAAGGCCGGCGTTCCCAGGATCCCGGGCGCCGGCCATATTTCACGCATTTAAGGAGTTGTCAAAAGGGTCATGCGCAGGTTTCTCACATCTGCGCATCGGATGCTTCAGTCCATTCCATCCCCCCTTCCCCACATACCGCTTCCCCGTTCTCATCGTTTCTCTGTTCTTCCGCCATGGACGCGCTCTCTGCAGCTTCGGCCACCGTATTATGATCCTCGGTCTCGGTAGCCGGCGCAGCGGATTCCTTGTCCGCCATGAAAGGGATCTGGTCCTCCCGGCCTCTCTGGTTCGACCGGTTGGTGGTCCGGGGCCGTCTTCTGAGGAGTTCCAAAATCAATCGCATCTCCTTCTCATGGAGGGTGATCCCCCGGCCCATCTGATCATGGTTCGGGCTCCAGTCCCTGATATCGTATTTGGCGGTGTTGCCGTTCCAGCTCACGAGGTTGATCTCTTTGTTCCAGCCCGTAGGATGGGCCGAGATCACTCCGATCTCTTCGACGATCTCAAAAGTAACTTCTCTGTCATTGTTCATTGCCATAGATGATCTCCTTTCCTTCTGCCTTTGGACCCCCTGTCCTTCGGCCAATACCACTTTTCTATGGTCACGATCCTATCATAACTGGAAATATTTGTCAACCATATTTTTCCATTTTCCGGGCCCGGAAAT
>CADBQT010000231.1 GCA_902796875.1 uncultured Eubacteriales bacterium | reverse complement strand
CCAGCCGCCCCAAGAAGGGCGTCCATAAGGGCGTGGACCGGCACATCCGCATCGGAGTGACCGTCCAGTCCCCGTTCCCAGGGAATGTCCACACCTCCCAGGATCAGTTTCCTTCCCTCCGTCAGACGGTGGACGTCGAATCCCGTCCCCACTCTGTTTTCCATAGGCAGATCCTCTCTCGTGGTGATCTTGATGTTCTGGTATTCTCCGTCGACGACGGCGACCTGTACTCCGGCCCGCTCCACCACGGCGGCGTCGTCGGAGCCGTAGTAACTGTCGTCGTAAGCCTTTTCGTAGGCGTCGATGAGGACGGACTTGCGGAAACCCTGAGGCGTCTGCACGGACACGTACTCGTCCCGGTTGACCCCTTCGCTGGATTCCTCTCCCAGATGGCGGACGCTGTTCTTCATGGCCACGCAGGCTACCGCCGCTCCCTTCTCCGCTGTCGCTTCCAGCACGTTGGTCACGACTTCCTCGCTGATGAAGGGTCTGGCCGCATCGTGGATCAGAACGTATTCCACTCCCGGCTTCAGCCGGTTCATCTCCTGGAGGGCCTTGTATACGGAATCCTGCCGCTGGGCTCCCCCGGTGACCACGGCTTCCACCTTGGTCAGTCCGTGGGATTCGAAGATCTCCCGGCAGTGATCCCGGTAGGGCTCCGCGGCAACCACAAAAACGTAGTCCACCGCGTCCATCCGTTCAAAGACTTCCATGGACCGGACGATCACCGGTCTCCCGGCGATCTTCAGATATTGTTTGGGGGTGGCTGTGCCCAGCCGTTCCCCCTTGCCTCCGGCGGCGATGATCACCGCTACCCGTTTTCCGTTAAACATGGTACCACCTCTCAGAGGCCTGCAGGCCTGGCGAAGATCATCCTGCCCGCTGACGTCTGCAGCGCGCTGGTGACCGTCACCTTGATGGTCTGTCCGATATACTTCCTGCCGTCTTCCACGACGATCATGGTCCCGTCATCCAGATAGGCCACCGCCTGTCCCCGTTCTTTGCCTTCCTTGACCAGGGAGAGTATCATGTCCTCTCCCGGCAGGACCACCGGTTTCAGGGTATTGGCCAATTCGTTGATGTTCAGCACGGGCACGCCCTTGATGGCGGCCACCTTGTTCAGGTTGAAGTCGTTGGTCACCACCTTGCCGTTCATGATCTGGGCCAGTTTCAGCAGTTTGATGTCCACTTCCGGGATCTCTTCCAGAGACTTCTCGTCCTGGGTGTTGTAGATCTCGATCCCGAATTCGGTCTGCATCTTCTTCAGGATATCCAGCCCCCGCCTGCCCCGGTTCCGCTTCAGGGAATCCGAGGAATCGGCGATGTGCTGGAGCTCCGTCAGGACAAACTCGGGGATCACGATGTTGCCCTCGATAAATCCCGTCTCCAGGATGTCGTGTATCCGTCCGTCGATGATCACGCTGGTGTCCAGAATTTTCGGCGCTACATCCGCCTTATGCCGGCCGCTGGACACGGCCGCCTCCCTTCGCGAAGAGAGTATGGCCTGCCAGATCTCCCGGCCCCGGCTGGTGGCAATGACGATACCCAGAGAGCCCAGCAGCATGTAGGTGATGATATTCAGGATCACCTTCAGGATGGGGATCTCGATCCCGTCATAAAGTCCACTCAGCAAAAAGGCGATCACAAGCCCGAAGATCAGTCCCACTGCCGTGAAGACCACTTCGTTGTTGGACGCTTTTTTCAGGTCGGTCTCGATGGTGGTTGCCGCTTTCTGACCCCGTCTTCCCAGTACGGGCGCCAGTTTGTAGAATATTAATCCAAAGATAATTGCGAACGCTGCGGCGATAAATGCGTTTTCGGCTACGGACAGATGTTTGTCCAGATCGTAGCCCTGCTGCAGAGCGATAAAACTCGTCAGCTGATATGCACCATATCCGACGACCATGCCTAAAATGGCCAGGAGCGCCTTCCACATCTTTTTCAGCATCTTTTCTCACCTCCTTTCTTTGAAGTGTCGTGCCATCCCCACCACCTTCGCGAACGAAGTGAGCGCAGGCGTTGTCAGATGGCGTCTTCGATCATTTGTCTGGCCTCTTCCTCGTCGATATCCAGGACCAGCATGACCTCGCTTTGCAGGATCTTGCGCACGTTAGTCAGCATTTTCTTCTCTCCTGCCGACAGCCGGTTCTCCCGGTCCACCCGGGTGAGGTTGCGCGTGATCTCTGCGACCAGAAGGATATTTCCCGTCTTGATCTTCTCCATGTTTTCCCGGTACCGTTTGTTCCAGTTGCCGGTCATCTCGGAAGACTTCTGTTTCAGTACTTCGATGGCTTCCCGCACGGCTTCTTCCGTCTCTACGGGGCGCACGCCGATGGCATCACAGTTGTCCACCGGGATCATGACATTCATGTCTCCACAGGGTACATGCAGGATGTAATATTTCTTGACGCTGCCAAGTATTTCCTGGTCTTCGATCTTTCTGATGACTCCTGCGCCGTGCATAGGGTACAGGATCCTGTCTCCTACCTGGTACATCGATCTCCTCCTGGTTACACTTACTTGGTATTATACCACAGAATATGGTATGATGTGGGAAGAATATTGATGGAAGAAACAACCTGGCAACACACAGAATTCACAGTTCCGGGCTATCATGGTTTCGTATACAAGGAGGAAGATTATGGCGAAGATACTGGTTGCCGACGATGAACAGAAGATCCGGGAGGTCATCCGGGAATATTCCGAATTCAACGGACATGAGATCACAGAGGCGGCTGACGGCATGACCGCGGTCGGCCTTTGCAAACTCAACGATTACGATCTGGTGATCATGGACATCATGATGCCCAAGCTGGACGGATACTCGGCATGCAAGGAGATCCGCAAGGTCAAGGACGTCCCCATCATCATGCTGTCCGCCAGAAGCGAGGAATACGACAAGCTCTTCGGGTTCGAGCTGGGCATCGACGACTACGTGGTCAAGCCCTTCTCCCCCAAGGAACTCATGGCCAGGATAGGCGCCGTCCTTTCCCGTCACAAACCGTCGGAAGGACCTTCCCAGCAGGTGATGAAGTTCGACGGTCTGGAGATCAACATCCCCGCCAGGACCGTGACCATCGACGGAGAGAAGGTGGAGCTGACCCCCAAGGAATACGAGCTTCTCTTCTATCTGGTGGAGAACCGGAACATCGCCCTGTCCCGGGACAAGCTCCTCTCCGACATCTGGGGATACGACTTCTTCGGCGACGACCGTACCATCGACACGCACATCAAGAATCTGAGAAACAACCTGGGCAAGTACCGGGATTACATCGTAACTCTCCGAGGGGTGGGATATAAGTTTGAAGCTTAAACCGGATTTCAAAAGCATCAGTTTTAAGACTTTTGCCTACTTCGTCCTCTTTGCCGGAGTGCTCATGATCCTCCTGTGGTCTCTGCAGGTCCTTTTTCTGAACAGTTTCTACGGGATCATGAAGAGCAATCAGACCAAGACCGTGGCGAAGGAGCTTCAGACTTCCTATGCCCAGCGGGATGAGGAGGCCTTCGCCAACGACGTGAACAACCTCTCCCGATCCTATGACCTGGTCATTCTCGTGGGTACCTACACCGGCGGGCTTCCCCGTTACTACCACCATGCGTCTTTGCCGGTAGATAACCTGCAGTTCTACAAGGATGAGGCCAACTACCTCTACAGTGAACTGAAAGCCACCGGGGAAACCTCCACCGAGAGGAACCCCCGCGATGAGATGGACGTTCCCCGGAAGATGTTCGCCTACGCTACCATGCTGGAGGGCACGGATTACACCGACGCGGTGATCCTCTACGTCTTCTCCCCACTCAGTCCCATCACGTCCACGGCGAAGATCATGACCGCCATATTGATCTACGTTACCATCATCTCTCTTGTCCTGGCCACCATCATCTCCCTGTATCTTTCCCGGCGGATTACCCGTCCCATACGAAAGATCACCGGATCGGCGGAGCGTCTGGCTCAGGGAGAGTATGGCATCGTGTTCAAAGGCGGCCACTACACCGAGCTCAATCAGCTGGCCGACACTCTGACCAGCGCCTCCATCGAGCTGGAGAAATCGGACATGCTCCAAAAGGATCTGATCGCCAATGTGTCCCACGACCTGCGAACTCCCCTGACCATGATCCGCTCCTATGCGGAGATGATCCGGGATCTGTCCGGGGATAATCCGGAAAAGCGGGAGCAGCACCTTCAGGTCATTATCGACGAGTCCGACCGGCTCAACGCCCTGGTCAACGATCTGCTGGCCGTTTCCCGGCTCCAGTCGGGCAAGATCACCATCGAAATAGAAGAATTCAATATTTCCGAGGCCGTCCGGTCTATCGTGGAGACCTACCGGATCATGGAGGAAGAGGAAGGATACCACTTCGTCGTCGACTGTCCGGCCACCTATATCGTCTACGGCGACCCGGAGCGGATCAGCCAGGTCATCGGAAATCTCTTTACCAATGCCATCAAGTTCTGCGGAGAGGACCGGGTGATCCGGGTATCCCTTTCCCGCAAAGGCAGGACGGTCCGCTGCAGCGTGGGGGATCACGGTCCCGGCATCGCACCCGAGGAACTGGATCACATCTGGGAGCGGTATTACCGTTCCAGTTCCAACACGGTGAGGACCGCCGAAGGCACCGGCCTTGGCCTTTCCATCGTCAAGGAGGTCCTGACCCTGCACAAGGCCAACTTTGGGGTGGACAGCACCGTGGGTGTGGGAACCACCTTCTGGTTCGAGCTCGATCTGATCAGAGAAGAGGAGGATGCGGCCAATGGCTAAGAAACCGGCCACTGTTTTCGTCTGCCAGGAGTGTGGATACGAGAGCCCCAAGTGGATGGGGCAGTGCATATGCGGCGCCTGGAACTCCATGGTGGAGGAGAAGGTGGTCACCGCCAGGGAAGACGACCGCAGGAGACGGACTTCCGGACTGGGAAAACCCTCTGACGGGACGGACAGCTCCCGCCGGGGGCGGCCGGAGAAGCTTTCCCGGATCCGTTCCGGAGAGCAGTCCCGGAT
>CADBQT010000230.1 GCA_902796875.1 uncultured Eubacteriales bacterium | reverse complement strand
TTCGTGATCCTGTTCTTCATCGCGGTGCTGTTCTTCTTTAACGGCAGCAACCGTAACCAGAAGGACTTCTTCCTGGGCGGCCGGACCATGGGTCCCTGGGTCGCCGCCATGTCGGCTCAGGCATCGGACATGTCCGCCTGGCTGCTCATGGGTCTTCCCGGGTCCATCCTGGCCTTTGGATTCGGCCAGATCTGGATCGGCATCGGCCTGGCCATGGGTACGGCGGCCAACTGGATCTTCTGCGCCAAGCGGCTTCGTCAGTTCTCTCACGCGGCGGGGGATTCCATCACCCTGCCCCAGTATCTGACCAACCGGTTCGCCACCAGGAGCAAAGCCCTCCAGGTGATCTGCGCAGTGATCTTTCTCATCGCCTTCACCATCTATGTGGCCTCTGCCTTTGTGGCGGGCACTTCCGTGTTCACCATGCTCTTTGAAGGGATCAACGAGCGGACGGCCATGACGATCTTCGCCCTGATCATCATCGGATACACCTTCCTGGGCGGCTTCCGGGCGGTCTGCTGGACCGACTTCTTCCAGGGGCTCCTCATGCTGGCGGCTTTGCTGGCCATTCCGGTCATCGTGGCAGCCACCTGCAATCTGGACACGTCCCTGCTGGCCCAGACCTACGAATACACTGATGCCGTATCCGGCGAGGTAGTCACCTGCGACTTCGGCGAAGGCCTGTTCTCCGCCAGTTGGCAGGATATCCTTTCCGGCTTCGGATGGGGCCTTGGTTACTTCGGCATGCCTCACATCCTGGTGCGGTTCATGTCCATCGAGAAACCGTCCATGGTGAAGAAATCTGCAGTGATCGCCATCGTATGGGTGGTGCTCTCCATCGGAGCGGCCTGCCTGCTGGCCTATCAGGCGAGAATGATCGTGGGCGAGGAGCTGCTCACCGTGGGCGCCCAGAAGACGGTGTTCATCGTCATGGCGAGAAAGTTCTTCCCGCCCCTCATTTCCGGATTCCTGCTGGCAGCCATCATGGCGGCTTCCGTCTCCACGGCGGACTCCCAGCTGCTGGTGGCCTCCAGTTCTCTGACAGCGGACATCTATAAGCCCATCATCCGCAAGGATGCAGGGGAGAAGGAAGTCCTCTGGGTCGGCCGGCTCGCGGTGGTGGCTATCGCCATCGTCGCTTATCTCATCGCCTCTTCCAAAGGCGCCGGTGCCCAGGCCATCATGAACCTGGTGGAAAACGCCTGGGGCGTATTCGGCGCGGCCTTCGGAGCGACGATCCTCCTGTCTCTGTTCTGGAAACGGTTCAATTATGCCGGAGCGTGCGCCGGCGTCGTCGTTGGCGCTGCGGTGGATATCATCTGGCTGATCTGCTGCTCCGGCACCGGAGTCTATGAGATCATCCCCGGATTCATCGCCGGCGGCCTCGCAGCCATCATCGTGACGAAGATGACACCGGCTCCCGGACAGGAGGTCCTGGATATCTATGACCGTGCCATCGCGGAGAAGAACGAATGAGAAATGAAGAAACCGGGAAAAAAGATACCGGAGAAAAGAACCGACGGATCAGGCTCCTTCTGATCGCTGCGATCCTGGTCATCCTTGCCTTTGGGGCTGGATGGGGATGCGCCAAAAAGCAGACTCCCCAGGAGACGGGGCAGTCCGCCCAGAGTGAGGCTGCGGCGGCCCAGGCTTCGGAGACGGCGCAGGGCGCAACGGATTATGCTGCGACTTCGGAAACGGAGCAGGCCGGGGCTTTGGAGACCAAGACTGCCCGGACTGAAGGGGAAACGACCCGTCAGGCAGGCGGGATCGATCGGGACGGGGTCTACGACTCCAAAGATGACGTAGCCCTGTACCTCTATACCTACGGGAAGCTGCCCTCCAACTATATTACCAAGGATGAGGCCCGCAAACTGGGCTGGAGCGGCGGATCCGTGGAGGACTACGCCCCCGGCAAATGCATCGGCGGCGACCGGTTCGGCAACTACGAGGGAAAACTTCCCAAAGGCAACTATCACGAGTGCGACATCGACACTCTTGACTGGCGGGACCGGGGCTCCCGGCGGCTGGTCTACTCCGACGAGGAGATCTACTACACCGATGACCATTACCGGACGTTTACCCTGTTATACGATAAGGACGGAAAACGATGAGGATCTACAGCGTTGATCTGGCCGGGGCGAGGACCCGGGATGACATTCACGACAAACTGGCCCAGGGCCTGGGACTGACCGAAAGTTACGGCCGGAACCTGGACGCCCTCCACGATGTGCTCACCAGCATGGAGGGCCAGGTTCGCATCACCGGGATCCGGGAAACCGACGACGATCTGGACGAATACCTGACCCGCCTCCGTACCGTCTGCTTTGATGCGGACCGGGAGAACTACCTGCTGGATATCGTCTTCGATTGAGAAGGGCCGGCGAGGTCAATATACTGAGAAGAAACTGCTGCGCTCGTTGATCGGGCACGGCAGTTTTTTGTTGCATTCGCTGGCGGGACGGTGCCTCGCTTTGTCCACAGTTCTGAGTTACAAGCAGAGGGCTCATTATGGTCACACTACCGGCACGGCATGATGGGCAGAATGCTAATATCTCTGTAGGAAAC
>CADBQT010000229.1 GCA_902796875.1 uncultured Eubacteriales bacterium | reverse complement strand
TTCGCCCAGAAGTCTGTCCTTGGGGATCTTGCAGTTCTGGAAGATCAGCTCCGTAGTGGAGGATGCGCAGATACCCATCTTGTCTTCGGTCTTACCGATGGAGAAGCCTTCGTCTCCCTTTTCAACGATGAAGGAACTGATGCCGTGGTTGCCCTTGGACTTGTCCGTCATGGCCATGACGACGAAGATGTCGGCATATCCGCCATTGGTGATGAAGACTTTGGCGCCGTTCAGCAGCCAGTGATCTCCGCAGTCCTCGGCTCTGGTCTGCTGTCCGGAAGCGTCGGTTCCGGCGTTGGGCTCAGTCAGACCAAAGGCACCAAGGTGCTTGCCGGAAAGCAGATCCGGCAGGTACTTCTTCTTCTGCTCTTCCGTACCCCAGTTGAAGATGGGCCAGCAGCAGAGGGAAGTATGCGCAGAGCAGATAACGCCCGTGGATGCGCACTTTCTGGAAAGCTCTTCCACCGTGATGGCGTAGGAGATGTGATCTCCGCCAGCGCCGCCGTATTCCGTCGGGAACGGAACTCCGAGCAGACCGTAGTTAGCCATTTTCTCTACGGTTTCTTCCGGGAAACGATGTTCCGCGTCAATGTCCGCAGCGATGGGCTCAACTTCGGTCTCGGCGAAGTCGCTTACCATTTTTCTTACGAATTCTTGTTCCTTCGTCAGTTGAAAGTTCATGTAAATGCCTCCTTCGAATTATTTCACAGCGGTCTGTCGGGGCACCACCCCGACCGCCTTTTAGATGAATGTATCGTTATTTTTATAACAAAATACACCATTGTTATTAAACCACGTTTGAGGTGCCTTTGCAAGGACTATTTCCCCCAAAAACAGGCTTTTTTAGACTATATTCCGCTTTTGGACTTTTCCTTCATGGAACCGGACCGATAGGCGTCCACAAGCTCCTTCAATTCGTCCCTTTCCCGTTTCAGTTCCTCTCCCACATCCGTGTCGCTGATGAGCATCCTCTTCTTCATGTTCTTCACGATGGTGATGACGGGAGCATGGAAGGTCTGGGTGCCGTCCGGTTTCATGGGCGTGTAGGGTTTGTGCTCCGCCAGAGCCATGTAGCGGGAGTTGTAGATGAAAGTGTATCCGGCGATGCCGGTGGTCTTCTGATAGGCCTTGGACATGCCGCCGTCGATGACGAACAGCTTGCCTCCTCCCTTCACCGGGCTCTCTCCGTCCTTGATCTTCACCGGCACGTGGCCGTTGAGGATGACCGATTCCTCAGGATCCAGACCGAACTCCTTCAGGATGTTTTCGCAGGTCTCCTGCTCCTTGATCAGCCGGTAGTAGGGAACCGTGTGCTCCTTGTGGGTCTTCTTGTCGTCCACGAAGCACCGCTCCAGAGTGGTCATCTGATCCTTGCCGAAGAGCGGACTATCCGCTCCCAGCCAGAGGTACCACATGATATCCCCTGCCTTTCCCCGGCGCTTGGGGGTCTCCTCCTTGAAAAAGGCGTCCCTCACCTTCCGCTCCAGAGCGTCCATGTAGGCCTTGCCCTTGTAGGTCTTGCCGTCCAGGGTGCACTCCTTGAAGGATCCGTCCTCGTTCATGGGGATGCAGCCGTGGTACAGGAGATTTCCGTTGATGATCTTGTACAGGCCGCCGTGGGTCATGATGAACCGGATATGGCGCTGGAGCTTTTCGTTCAGACGGAAAGCCTCCGAAAGTCCCCTCATGACCATTTCCTCATCGTCATTGAGGCGATAGGGATCGTCGGGATCGATGGTGGGGAACAGGGTATCGTTCATGGGATACACCCCGTCTCTCACCTTGATGGTCCCCTTCTCGTAGTCGATCTTGTCCAGCAGCAGACGATGATCCATATTGTACTCGGGATGGGCCTTGATCCGCTGGCCCTCTACCTTGAACTGCATGATGGTGATGGCCTTGTTCATCCGGGCCGCCAGGTTCTCGTCGGTGGGATCGTACTTGTTCTCCTCGATGATCTTGGGCATGAACCTGGTGCAGGGGTCATTGCCGTAGTACTTCTGGGCCAGCATGGCCAGAGGCCGGAGATTGATGCCGTAGCCCACCTCCAGCATATCGAAGTTGTTGTAGTTGATGTTCATCCGGAGACAGTTGGCGATACAGGCCCAGTTTCCCGTGGCCGCGCCCATCCAGACGATGTCGTGGTTGCCCCACTGGAAGTCCACATCGTGGAAATCCAGAAGATAGTCCATGATGTAATCAGGATGAGCTCCTCTGTCCCAGATGTCTCCGATGATGTGGAGCCGGTCCACGGCCAGGGAGCTGATGACTTCCGCCATCTCGACGATGAATTCCTCGGCGACCCGGCACTCCACCATGGTGTTGATGATCTGGGTGTAGTAGTTGCCCATGTTGGCTTCATCGTCGGCATGAAGGAGCTCGTCGATGATGTAGGCGTATTCTTTAGGGAGTCTCTTACGGATCTTGGACTGGGTGTATTTGTTGGTGACCGACTTGCAGACCAGGACCAGATGAAGGATGCTGGTCTTGCACCAGCGGTCGAAGTTCTCTTCCGTCTTCTTCCTGCGGGCGATCTCCGCCTCGGCGTTGTAGACCAGCGAGGCCAGGGCTTCCCGCTCCTCTATGGTCAGGTCCGGGCCGAAGATCTCGTCGATCTTGCTCTTGATGACGCCGGAAGCGCTCTTCAGCATGTGGATGAACCCTTCGTGCTCCCCGTGAAGGTCACTAAGAAAGTACTCCGTTCCCTTGGGCAGACTGAGGATCGCGCTGAGATTGACGATCTCCTGGGTAGCCGTTTTGACATCCGGATATTGCTTGGACAGATTTTTGAGTAGGTTCCGATCAACCACTGGTCTTCCCTCCCTTTGCACAGCATACATTTCCAATTTAATTCTACTGAAAACACTTCTTTACGTCAATCTGGGATTGGTGTCACCAGCGTCTATTTCACGATTTCCATATATTTCCATCACACCATTTTCACACAAAAATGACATAATCTGGAAAATCATTTCCAAGGGCCCAAAACAGGGCCCGAACATTCATCGAAAAGGGGGTATCGACGATGAACAGACGCAAGCGAAAGCGAACACTTATCCTGGCCATTGCAGCGGTAATGGCGGTGACGGCCTTTGTTCCCCTGGTGGGAACGGATCCGGCCTTTGCGGCCCGTGACTGGGGCGGAACCACATGGAAGGTGGACGGAAAACGGGTCTACACCGGGGAAAGCTACGGAGGCTGGAAGAACGGGATCCGGGCAAGAGCCGACGGCAGCCCGGGAGACTCCATTTCCATGAGCAGCGGCAAATCCGTGTCCAACAGCCTTTCCGGCAACGTGGGCATTTCCAAGTCCAAACTGAACGCCGCCTTCCATTTCAACGTGAGCCGTCAGTGGAGCTCCACGGCCAGCAAGTCCTACGGCCTGACCAAAAAGAAAAAAGGCACCTGGTGGAAGATCCAGTACAAACGGGTCTACCGGAACTACAAGATCAAAGCCAGAATGTATTCCTTCTACGACGGCACCTGGCACAAGACCAGAAAGACCAAGTGGATCAAGGCCAAGAAGTTCGATCACTTCGCCTACCGATTGGTAAAGGCAAAGGCGGTCAAGTAGACATCCCGGGGCCACAGGATCCTCACGAATATTAACGAAAGGAAACCAAAATGAAGAAGATAAACAGTAAAAACAACCTTGCTCTGCGTCTGCTCCCCCTGACCCTGACGGTCCTTGTGACCGCCCTGATCCTGGAGCAGGCCCAGATCGCCCGCATGGGCAATGCCCCCGAGGACAGTCTGCCTTTGCCCGTGACCGACTATCTCTATCCTGCAGCGGTGCTCTTCCTGCTCGCCGGCTACGGGCTGTCTGCGGTGGCTCTCCTATGGGGGTGGCGGCAGAAAAAAAGCGGAGAGTGAGACTTACTCCTCTCCGCTGGTCGCTCTCCATGCATCCGCTCTTCCCTCTTTCAGGTCGTCCAGATTGTACGGTGTCGCCTGATAGAGGTAATAGTTGAGCCAGTTGCTGAACAGAAGGTTCGCGTGGCTCCTCCACCGGAAGAGGATCTCCTCCTCCGGATCGTCGTTGCGGAAATAGTTTTTGGGAACATTGATGGGTTTACCCTGATCCAGATCCCGGAAGTATTCGGCAGCCAGGGTGCTCTTGTCGTACTCCTGGTGGCCCAAGACGAAGATCTGCCGGCCGTTTTCCGTGGAAAGGATATGGGGGCCTGCCTCTGCGGAATCCGCCAGGATCCTCAGCTGGCTCTCGTTTTCGATGTC
>CADBQT010000228.1 GCA_902796875.1 uncultured Eubacteriales bacterium | reverse complement strand
CCCTGGACGTCATCGTCCCCTGCTATAACGAGGAGGGGAACGTAGACGACTTTTATGCTGCCATGGAAAAGGTAGCGAAGACCCTGGAGGGATACGAAGTATCCTACGTCTTCGTGGACGACGGAAGCGCCGATAAGACCCTGGAGGAGATCCGGGCTCTGGCGGCCGCAGATCCTGAAGTGAAATACATCTCCTTTTCCCGGAACTTCGGTAAAGAGGCGGCCATGTACGCCGGGCTCAAGGCTTCGGCGGAGAGCCGGGGAGGCCGGGGGGCAGACTATGCGGTGATCATCGACGCCGATCTGCAGCATCCTCCGGAACTGATCCGGGACATGATCAGGACCATCGAGGAGACGGGCTGCGACAGCTGCGCGGCGAGAAGGGTGACCCGAAAGGGTGAGCCCAGGATCCGCAGCTTTTTCGCCCGGACCTTCTACAAGATCATGAACCGGTTCTGCGACATCGACATCATCGACGGCGCCGTGGACTTCCGGATGATGTGCCGGAAGATGGTGAAGGCGGTGGTCAGCCTGCCGGAGACCCAGCGGTTCTCCAAGGGGATCTTTTCCTGGGTAGGCTTCGACACCCGGTGGATCGAGTTCGAGAATGTGAGCCGTGTCCGGGGAGAGAGCAAGTGGACCATGTGGAGCCTGACCAAGTATGCCATCGCCGGCTTCATCGACTTTGCGGAAGCGCCCCTGAAGGCGACGGGCCTTCTGGGGACCATCATCACCGTGGGCGCCGGGATCTACCTGGTGATCGAAGTGATCAAGACCGTGGTGGTGGGCAAGGACGTTCCCGGATACGAATCCCTGATCTGTCTGATCCTCATCTTCGGCGGGCTCATCGTGGCGATCTTAAGCGTCATCGGGGAATACATCGGACGGATGTACCTGGAGACGAAGGGACGCCCCATCTATCTGGAAAAGGAAAGCAATCTGGACGAATCGTCCGATATCGACACCGATCGGGAGGCTGACCAGCAGTGAATAGGATCCTGAAATTTCTAAAACGGCACCGGTATGCCTTTGCGGCATTCTTCCTGCCGGCACTGATCATGACCGGAGCATTTGCCAGCATCGGCATCTTTCCCTTTGGGGAGAATCAGATCACGGTCATCGACATGTACCACCAGTTCGTTCCCTTCCTCAGCGAGTTTCAGTACAAACTGCAGCACGGAGGGAGCCTGCTGTACAGTTGGGACGGCGCCGGCGGCTTCAACTTCTGGACCACCCTGGCCTATTACGGAGGGAGTCCTCTGAACCTGATCCTGGTCCTCTTCCCGGAAAGTTGGCTGGTGGAGGGGATCACCCTGGCGCTGATCCTCAAGATCGGCTTCGCCGGGATGTTCATGTATCTGTATCTGAAGCGGACCTACCCCTGCCGTCCCGGGACCTTCCCCGGCACAAAGGCAGCGGACAACTGGAGCAAGGTGGCCTTCGGCAGCCTGTACGCGCTGTCCGCTTTCGTTCTGGCCTACTACTGGTGCATCATGTGGATGGATGTGGTGGCCCTGTTCCCCCTGTGCATGCTGGGGCTGCGGCGGGTCATCGAAGAGGACCGTCCCGTGACCTACGCCGTGAGTCTGGCCCTGATCGTATTCTGCAATTACTATCTTTCCATAATGGTGTGCCTGTTCATCGTGCTCTACGCGCTGGTGATCTATTTCGGCAAGCCCAGGACCGGCGGCGGATACGCCTTCCTGGAGACGGCAGGCAAGACGGCCCTGTATTCGGTCATCGGTCTGGCCATGTCCTGCGCCATGTTCCTGCCCACCTGGTTCGCCATGAAGCACGCCTACTATTTCGCGGATGCCGCCCCGGAGGACTGGATCTTCTACAACGATCCTCTGGAGGTGTTCAATCAGCTTTTGCCCAATGCCCAACTCAGTTTCCGTGAAGGCCTGCCCAACATCTACTGCGGCCTGATCGTGGTGATCCTGCTGGTGTTCTACTACGCCAGCCGGACGATCCCCCTTCGCCAGAAGGTGGTCAACGGATTGCTGCTGGCCCTGTTCTTCTTCAGTCTGAACCTGAACCGGCTGGACTTCGTGTGGCACGGGCTCCACTTCCCCAACCAGCTGCCCTACCGGTATTCCTTTATGATCTGCTTCGTGCTGGTGGGACTGGCCTGTCAGGCCTTCTCCCGCCTGGATCAGATCCCGCTGAAGACCATCTGGGCGGTGTTTGCCGGCGGCCTGGCTTACTACCTGCTGGCGGGCAAGATCCTGGGCGAAGTGGTGGATAACAAGGACGAGTTCGTCTATCTGGGCGCAGCCCTTCTGGGGGTGTACGTCCTGATCATGGTCCTTCGCAGCAAAGGCCTGCTGGGCCGGATGAGCTTCACCGGACTGTTCGTTCTGGTGGTGGCCATCGAGGTGTTCTGCTCCGCTTCCATTGCCTTTGATAAAGTGGGCACCGTGGAGCGGGATCCTTACCTGGCAGAGAAACCGGCCATCCAGTCCATGGTCCAGAAGGAAGGCAAGCAGTTCTCCCGGACGGAGCTTTACCGCTGGGGCATCATGAACTGTCCGACCCTGTACAACTACAAGGGCTGGTCACTGTTCTCCTCATCCCTCAATGCGGACGCGACCACCATGATGGAGCAGGTGGGCGTGGAAGGCGAGCCGGGGAAGAACCGGTACAACTACGTTTACTCCAGTCCGGTGCTCAACGCCATGCTCAACGTGAACTACATCATTTCCACCGATGAGGTCATGGACGATCCTCACTTCAGTGAGATCGCCGCAGAGGACGGGGCCATGCTCTACCGGAATCGGTATCCTCTGGCGGTGGGATACATGCTCCCCCGGAGCATCCGGACCTGGGACACCACCAGCACCAACCCCTTCGAGGTGCAGGATGACTATATCCGGGCGGCCACCGACGGCCAGGTAAACGGTGTGTTCGAAGACATCGGGGATCCGGAGGTGGATTCCGCGGATCTGGATGTCACCATCGACGGCGGGGGCATCATGGACGCAAGCGGCGGCGACGGGATCGCCGGAATGGTGGACTTGAGATACACGGCGCCCGAGGAAGGAAGCTACTACGTCTTCATCGAAGCGGACATGGCGGAGACCATTCAGGTGTTCCGTGAAGACGGATCTTTCACCGACCTGAGAGAAGACTGCGGCGCGGTGGCCTACGTGGGCACCATGAGAAAGAATGAGCCCTTCACCGTGGAGATCAACTATCAGCAGGACGGACAGGGGGCCATCCGCTGCCACGTATGCAGGCTTTTGGAAGATGAATGGGAGGAAGCCTATCCCCTCCTCTCCAGAGACCAGTGGAAGGTCACGGAGTACGGGGACACCTGGCTCAAAGGAAAGATCAATGTGACGGAGGAAGGGATCTTCACCACCTCCGTGCTCTACGAGAAAGGCTGGCGCCTGTATGTGGACGGTAAAGGCCGGCGGAGCATGGAGCGGATCGGCGGGGATTTCATCGGCACGCCGCTTACGGTAGGCGAGCATGAGATCGAGCTGAGGTACCGTCCGGAAGGACTGATCCCGGGGATCCTGATCATGCTTCTTGGCATCGGGGCCCTGGTGGTGATTCAGCTTCGCCACAAACTGAGGAGCCGACTCAAGGCTTCATCGATCCGATCCAAAGGGATCTGATGATAGTAGAGGAGGATCCTGCCGGAAGAATGAGATGCGGGGATGCCGACGGAAGCGGCGTCCCCGATCATTTTTTTTGTGTCCGCTGCAGGTGACAGGGGCTCCAGGAGGATGCCGATCCCCGATTCGCCGTTTCTCAACCGGACCAGATCCGCGCCCTTCTCCCGAAGGACATCCGCCACCCGGCTCAGCTTTTCGGCGTAGAGTTTTCTCAGCTTCCTCAGATGGGTCTGGTAAAAGCCGGTCTCCATGAAGGTGGCCAGGGTGAGCTGCTCCAGCTTGGAACAGGTCTGGGAGTAGCCGGGAAGACGGCGGGAAAAACTTCTGGCGATCTGGGGAGGCAGGACCATGTAGCTGATCCGCACGGCGGCAAAGAGGGTACTGGAGAAAGTCCCCAGGTAGATGACCCGGTCGTCGTCGGTCAGGCTCTTTAAGGGCGGGATGGGTCGGCCGAAGTAC
This sequence comes from uncultured Eubacteriales bacterium, assembly GCA_902796875.1. Taxonomy (GTDB): domain Bacteria; phylum Bacillota; class Clostridia; order Peptostreptococcales; family Anaerovoracaceae; genus Lentihominibacter. Next base: position 883 of record CADBQT010000228.1, on the reverse strand, counting down.
CGCAGCTCGCTGTCGTAGTCATCCTCGATGATGAAGCTGTCGTTGGCGATGGCCCAGCGGATCAGTTCGTACCGCCTGCCGATGGGCATGACCGCTCCCGTGAAGGAATGGTTGGAGGGACTGACGTAGACGGCAGCCCTTACGTTGACCGGGAGTTTCTCCAGAGCCAGTCCATCGTCGGCCACCTCCACATCGGTGATGGCAAAGCCCCGGTCATGGAACATGTTCCGGACGGGGGTGTACCCCGGATCCTCCAGCGCCACGTGACCGATGTCCAGATCCCGAAGGATGGTAGCCAGATGGCCGGTGATCTGCTGGGTGCCGGCAGCGATGACGATCTGCTCCGGATGACACCTGACGCCCCGGGACCGGTAGAGGTACCGGGCGATCTCCCGGCGGAGAGGTGCCTCCCCCTGAGGGCTTCCCTCGAAGAACAGAGCCGGAGAGTCGTCGCTGAGCACCCGGTTCATGCACTTCTTCCACTTGTTGAAATCGAAGCAGGCCGGGTCGTAGAGAAGGGGGGATCCCGTCGCAGTCTCTTCGTCAGTAGACAGTTTTTTGTCGGAAAATGCAAAGGCAGAGGGTACAGTTTCGGAAATCTCTCCATCCGTCACCGCCCGGGTGGACACTTGGCCGGCGTAGAATCCGGCCTGGGGCCGGCTGGTGATGTAGCCTTCCACCAGGAGCTGATCGTAGGCCTTCTCCACCGTGGTCAGGGAAAGACCCGTGGTCCTGGCCAGCTCCCGCAGGGAAGGCAGCCGCTCGCCGGCGCCGATTTCTCCGGCCAGGATCGCCTGTTTCAGATAGGCGTAGAGCTGGAGATAGTAGGGGGTCTTCCGGGTATCGTCGAAGACGGGGAGGATGGCTTTCATGGGAACCTCCT
>CADBQT010000227.1 GCA_902796875.1 uncultured Eubacteriales bacterium | reverse complement strand
CATGGAGGACTGGGGCGTCAAGGTCAAGTACCACCACCACGAGGTGGGCGGACCGGGCCAGGTGGAGATCGAGGTGGAACTGGGCGAGATGACGGAGATGGCGGACAACACCATGATCGCCAAATACATCATCAAGAACACCGCCGTGGAGGACGACCGGACGGCCACTTTCCTGCCCAAGCCCATCTACGATGAAGCGGGCTCCGGCCTCCACGTCCACATGCACCTGTTCAAAGACGGAAAGCCTCTGTTCTACGGGGACAACTATTCACAGCTTTCGGACACGGCCATGTATTTCATGGGCGGTCTGCTTGAGCACGCCCGCAGCCTTTGCGCTTTCACCAACCCCTCCACCAACTCCTATAAGCGGCTGGTGCCGGGCTTCGAAGCGCCGGCCACCATCGGTTTTGCTACGGCCAACCGCAGCTCCGTCATCCGGATCCCGGCCTACGCCAAGTCCCCGGAGAGCAAGCGGTTCGAACTGAGAAACCCCGACGGGACCTGCAATCCCTACTACGCTTTCGCGGCCATCCTCATGGCGGGGATCGACGGGATCCAGCGGAAGATCGACCCCATGGAAGGTGGATGGGGACCCTATGATTTCAACCTTTACGAACTCACCGATGAGCAGAAGAAGGAAGTGAAGTTCCTGCCCAAGAGCCTGATGGAGGCTCTGGAAGCTTTGGAAGAGGATCACGACTATCTGACGGCGGGGGGCGTGTTCCCCCAGGCTCTGATCGATCAGTGGATCACCCGGAGAAAGTCGGATTACGAGCGGGTCAACTCCATTCCTCATCCGGCGGAGTTCTCTCTGTATTACGATCTGTAGAGGGGTCATGAGCAAGCGTCTGAATTTCTGGTACGGGAGCATATTCGGAACCTACTGGATGATCTACGGGGTCGTCGGTAGTTTTGCGTCGGTCTTTTTGCTGGCGGTGGGCTTCACCAACGCCCAGATCGGCATCACCCTGGCGGCAGGCAATGTCCTGGCGGTGATCCTCCAGCCTCTGACGGCGGAGATCGCGGACCGAAGCCGCAGGATCGGGGTCATCGGCATCTCCACGGTGATGACGGGGATGATGATGGTCTTCGCCCTGGGGATGTTCCTCTTCGGCGGGGGCACGGCCCTTGGGATCACTTTCATCCTGCTCATCGCCTGGCACACGGCCCTGCAGCCCATGTTCAATTCCCTCACCTTCAAGCTGGAGGAGACGGGGCTTCCGGTAAACTTCGGCGTGGCCAGAAGCGTGGGCTCCCTGGCCTATTCCATCCTGGTCGCTATCCTTGGGAGCATGGTGGAAAAGCTGGGGATTATCGTGCTCCCCATCAGCGCCGAGGTGACCTGCGCCATGCTCCTGATCAGCCTCTTCTTTACCTGGCGTACTTTCGCAAAGGCAATGGATGCCCGGCGAAACAGTCTGGGAGAGGAGACCCGTGAGACGGCGGACGAACGGGGGGAGCCTGAGGAGTCCGAAAGGATCGATGCTCCGCAGGAGCCCGTCCGGCTGATGGACTTCGTCCGGAGAAACCGGCTCTTCGTAGTTCTTAACCTGGGCGTCGTGGGCCTCTTTTTCAGTAACGCGGTACTGAACAACTACATGATCCAGATCGTGGAAGGGGTCGGGGGGACCAGCGAGGATATGGGACGGATCCTGGGGCTCATGGCCTTCCTGGAGATCCCCACCATGGTCTTCTTCAGCCGGCTCAGATCCCGGTTCTCCTGTCAGTCCCTCCTGAAAGTGGCTTCCGTTGGATTCACCGTGAAGATCGCCATCTGCTGGCTGGCCCGGTCGGTGGCCATGCTTTTCGTGGCCCAGTTCTTCCAGCTGGTTTCCTTCGCTCTGTTCCTGCCCGGGATGGTCTACTTCACGGGAGAGAACATGACCAGAAGCGAGGCGGTGCGGGGACAGGCTCTCTTCACCACCATGATCACAGTGACCACCATCATCTCCAGCTTCGCCGGAGGATGGATCCTGGACCTTTGGGGGCCGAAGATGCTCACCTTTATCGCTACCCTGGCGACGGCGGCGGGAGCCAGCGTTGTCTTTGCGGTAGTGGACCGGATCGGCCGGGAGGACTAAAGGGCCGGGAACGGGCAGCGCCCCGCGGCCAACCCCCGAGGACGGTACTGGTAAAGCGCCGGTTACAGGAGTATAATAAAAAGGTAGCCACAGCAGAAACAGTGAGGTGGGAAATATGTATGAAGAACTGACGAAGATCCTGAAGGAAAGCGATAACATCGTCTTCTTTGGCGGGGCCGGCGTGTCGACGGAGAGCGACATCCCCGATTTCCGTTCGGAGCAGGGGCTGTACAACGCCCAGCAGACCTACGGAATGTCCCCGGAGCAGATGATCTCCCACAGCTTTTTTCTCCGGGACACGGAGACCTTTTTCGACTACTACAAGAACAACATGGTCTACCCGGAAGCCCAGCCTAACCCGGCTCACGTGGCTCTGGCCAAGCTGGAGGAGATGGGCAAGCTGAAGGCGGTGGTGACCCAGAACATCGATGGTCTCCATCAGAAAGCGGGGAGCAAGACGGTCTATGAAGTCCACGGATCGGTGCTCCGGAATCTATGCATGGACTGCGGAGCCTTTTACGATCTGGACTATGTGATGGATCCGGCCAACTGCGACGGCCACGTGCCCAAGTGCAGCAAGTGCGGCGGGATCGTCAAGCCGGACGTGGTCCTCTACGAGGAAGCCCTGGACGAGGATCAGATCAACGGCGCCGTGCGGGCCATCTCCGCGGCGGATACTCTGATCATCGGCGGCACATCCCTGGTGGTCTATCCGGCGGCGGGGTTCGTCAACTACTTCCGGGGCAAGCACCTGGTGCTGATCAATAAGAGCAGCACGTCCATGGACCATAACGCCGAAGTGGTGATCCACGATCCCATCGGCCAGGTCCTCGAAGAGGCCGTAAGGAATATGTGATGGGTATCGGCGTCACTCCGAAAAAAGGGCATATGTTTG
>CADBQT010000226.1 GCA_902796875.1 uncultured Eubacteriales bacterium | reverse complement strand
GTTTTTACACTGACTTGATCGATCCCGTCCTTGAGGGGAGTCTGATCACTGCAAAAAGGGGTAAGGAGAATGTGTATTATCACAACCTGCCCATGTTGGATGAGGATGGACAGCGGAAGTATTCCCGCCTGACCATTACGAAACGTCCCGACCTGATTGGCGGCCTGGCCATCAATGCCTTTGCGAGAAACGCACTCAATACAATCGAACATAACCTGCGGGTAGTCGGCAAAATCTCAAAGGAGATCCTGCCCATGGACAGAGATTCGATCATGTCCGGTTTGAAGAGGGCGTATCGGCAGCTGCCGGCGGAGTACTATCAGAAGATCTATACCTCCGGTGTCCAGGAGCGGTATCGGGAGTGGGCGGAGAAGCCGTACAAATTGAGCGATTACAAGCCGGAGAAAAGGAAGCTTACAACGAGCTGGGGACTTAAGGTCAGGTCCAGGGCGGAGGTGGCCATCGCCGAGAAACTGTCTCAGCTGGGAGTGCCTTTTCGATACGAGCAGGAGTTGACCATCATGGGGCACGACCTGGCGCCGGACTTCACCTTCCCGAGCAGGGATGGCAGTTTGTTCTTCCTGGAATACTGCGGGATGATGGATGACCCGGGATACCTCAGTCGATTCTTGTGGAAACGCCGGCTGTACGAGGGCGCCGGGATATGCCAGTGGAAGGATATGATCTATCTGTTCGGCGATAACGACACCCTGGATATGCAGCAGATCGAGGGCGTTATCAGAAATGACATCATGCCGAGATTGTAAAACCCCGCCGGTGAGGGCGGGGCTCTCAAATCAACGTTTGGTGCCAGCTCAGTCGATCAGGGCGCTGATCCGGCCGCGGGTGCGCTCTTCGCCCAGGATCTGCTGGATCTCCCAGACGTCGGGGGACTGGGTCCGGCCCATGACGGCCAGGCGGATGACGGTGGAAACGTGGCCCACGTGGCCTTTGTAGTCCTCGGGATGCTTCTTGTAATCCTTCGGTTTGGCGGCGTAGCCCAGGTCCACGGCGATCTGCCGGATCTTGTCGAACCACTGGCTTTGATCGTCGCTGTGATCGTAGCCGTCCAGGTACCGGCGGAGGATCTCCGCGGCGTCCTCGTCGCTGACCTCTTCGGGGACGGACTCCTCGATGCGGAAGTAGTCGTCGAAGAAGTAGGAGATGAAGTCGAAGATCTGCCGGCCGAAGACCAGGTCCTTACGGGGCTTCTTGCCGTCCCGGCCCAGATCCAGGATCTTCGTCAGATAGTCCCGGCCGCTGCCATCGCCGTCCTCGGTAAGGAGGGGCAGGAGCTCGGGGCGGGCCTCCTTCGCCCAGCCGGCCATGAAATCGGCCAGGTCGGCGGCGGGGATCCGCAGAAGCACGTCTTTGGAGACGTCGTTCAGTTTATTCAGGTCGAACAGTGCTCCCGCACTGTTCATTTTTTCTGGCGCAAAGGCAAAGGCATCCAGGGGAGCATCCGGGTTTTCCGCCCGCCACTCCTCAAAGTCGGAATTGAGGATGGTCATCAGGTATTCCTTGACCGCCTGAGGATGATAGCCTTCCGTCCGGTAGTAGTCCAGGGAGAGCTCGGGATCGTGGCGCTTGCTGAGTTTGCGTTTGTTTCCCGTCTCCTCGTCCACCTTCATGAGGACCGCCGTGTGGCAGTACACCGGAGGTTCGAAGCCCAGCGCCTGGAACAGTTCGATATGGATGGGCAGGGACATGAGCCACTCTTCGCCCCGGACCACGTGGGAGGTCCGCATCAGGTGATCGTCCATGACGTGGGCGAAGTGATAAGTGGGGATGCCGGTGGCTTTGAGGATGATCACGTCCTGGTCGTTGGCGGGCATGGAAACATCGCCCCGGATGGCGTCCTGCACGTGGATGTACCGGGTGCTTCCGTCATCGGCGGTGTTGCCGGCGGAGCGGAGGCGCACCACGTAAGGCATGCCTTTGCTCAGGTTGGATTCGATCTCTTCAAGAGTGAGGTTGCGGCTCTTCTCTGCGTATTTGCCGTAGATCCCCGTCGTTTCCTTGGCCGCTTCCTGGGCCGCCCGGATCTCCGCCAGTTCCTCTTCCGTCAGGAAGCAGGGGTAGGCCAGTCCCCGGGCAACAAGGTCTTTGACGAAGACCTGATAGATGGCGCCCCGCTGACTCTGGTAGTAGGGACCGTAGTCGCCGGTGCTCCCGCCGTCGGCAGATGCTCCCTCATCGAAGCGGATCCCGAAGAAGTCCAGGGAGGAGATGATGGTGTCCACCGCGCCCTCCACGTACCGCTTGTCGTCCGTGTCCTCGATGCGAAGATAGAAGACCCCGTCGGAAAGATGGGCCAT
>CADBQT010000225.1 GCA_902796875.1 uncultured Eubacteriales bacterium | reverse complement strand
GCCCTGGCCCTGACCATCATAAACCACCTGATCAAGGCAGGGGTGGAAAGGCCCCGGCCCGAGGTCCTCCACCTGGTGGAAGAGGGGGGATTTTCCTTTCCCAGCGGACATTCGTCCAACAGCTTTTTCTTTTACGGTCTGGCCATCTACCTGGTCCGGACCCAGGTGGAGAACCGAACGGTGGCCAACGTGCTCACCGTTGTTTTTGCCCTTCTCATGATCCTCATCGGACCCACCCGGATCTACCTGGGGGTCCACTATCCCACGGACGTCCTGGGCGGATGGTGCCTGGGCCTTGTGGCCGTCATCGTCGAGGTGGAGATCCTGGAGTATCTCCGGCTGAAAAAAGAAAGCGCCGCGACCCTGGAGTAGGCCGCGACGGGTTTTCGGCAGGGGCAGTCTGCCTTACCGAATGGAAACGTTCTTGGGATCCCGATCGAAGAAGTTGCTCTTGGAGGTGACGGAAAGGGGAATACCGTAGCATACCCGCACCCCCGGCGCCAGAAAGTCCATGCGCAGAGCCGCCTGCCCCGCGGAGAACATGACCCGGTTGTCGATCCGGTGGTCGGCTGCGATGGAAACGGCGGACCCGATGGCGATGCCCAGATCCGTTACGTTGAAAGCGCAGTTGCCGCCGGCTTCGATGAGATCGGCGCAGTCTTCGAATCCGCAGTACCCGCAGTGTTCCAGATGGATGGGGTCGTTCAGGGTGGCCAGGATCACCACGCACTCGCTGTCATCCACACAGCCGGCGTCCCGCTGGAAAAAGTCGGCTCCCGTCTCCCGGTAGATGTCCCGCATATGGTCCGCCAGACGGGCCTTGTCCTCTCCGTCCAGAATGTAGCCCTGCAGGTAGTCCCATCCGTGGGCTTTGGGGGCGGTCACCGCCGCGGCGATCATTCTCTCCGCCACCTGATGGATGGTGTTCTTCGCCGCCTCGTCTCTCTTCTCGATCATTTCTCTTCTCCTTCCTCGATCAGGGAAAACAGCGTCTTCTGACGCAGGTAGTACCCGCGAAACGCCTCTTCCTTTTCTTTTTCATCTCCGAACATCATGAAGGCATGCCAGGTGGCATCTTCTTCTCTGGCTCTGGCCCATAGCTCATCCGGATCCATGTCCGATCCTGCGATGACCAGTCCATGCCTTTGGATCAGCTGGCGGGTCTCATCGTCATAGAGCACCCCGTCGCCACAGGCCACCACCAGAGGCTGGGCACCGTCTTTTGCGGCAAGCTCCTCCACGATCTCATACTCCTGATTTCGGTATCCGTGTTCCCCGGCGGCCATGCAGATCCGCACTATGCTCCGCCCGTCCCGCTCCTCGATGGCCCGGTCCAGATCGAAATAATCCCAGCCCCGCTCGCCGGCCAAAGCCTTGGCGGTCTCACGGATGGGTGCGCCGAAATATCCGGTGACGAAAAGGATCTGATTCATGATTTTCCTGCCTTTGGGAGAGGGGATAACGGATGAGGATATTGTATCAGAGAAGGCGGCGGATTGGCAAACGGGAGAGGGTCGGTTTATTGCAAAAGCAGGGGCATCATGGTACAATCTACCCAATACAGACAAAGGAGAACGACGATGAAAAAAGAACCGACACTGGTCATCATGGCCGCCGGCATGGGGTCCCGTTACGGCGGGCTGAAAAAAAAAAAAAAAATGACGGATACCGGGGAGATCATTCTGGATTTCTCCCTTTACGATGCGATGATGGCCGGATTCAATCGGGCCGTGTTCGTCATCCGCAGAGAGCACCGGGACGTGTTCAAGACCCTGGTGGACGAACGGGCGGGCAGGTTTCTTGATGTGGAATACGCCTATCAGGACATGGAGGACATTCCCGAGCCTTGTAAGCAGGTCCTGTATAAGGCCCATCCCGACGCCGACGCCTTCACCCTGCGAAAGAAACCCTGGGGGACGGGCCATGCCATTTACGCCTGCCGGGATCTCATCGACGGACCCTTCGTCGTGATCAATGCGGACGATTACTATGGACCCAGCGGGTTCGACAGCATATACGATTTTCTGACAGAGCAGGACGATGAGGCCGAGGTGATGCGCATGTGCATGGCCGGATACCGGCTGGCCAACACCATCACCGAGCACGGCCACGTGGCCCGGGGGGTCTGCGAGGTGGATGACAATGGGTATCTCACCCGGATCACCGAGCGGACGAAGATCATGCAGCGCCCCGAGGGCATCGCTTTCACCGAGGACGACGGCCAGACCTGGACAGAAGTGTCCGGGGACAGTCCTGTGTCCATGAATTTCTGGGGCCTGCCGGGAGGAATGATGAATGCCCTGGAAGAGGGCCTGCTGGAGTTCTTCGAAAAGGACGTGGCGTCCGACCTGATGGGCAGCGAATACCTTCTGCCCACCGTCATCGACCGGCAGATCCACACCGGCAAAGCCACGGTAAAGGTCCTTCCCTGCTTCGAGAAGTGGTGCGGCGTCACCTATCAGGAAGATAAAGAAGGGGTGGTCGCCACCTTGAAGTCGAAGAAAGATAAGGGCCTCTATCCGGAGGTGCTTTGGAAGTGAAGATGATCCACCTGTCGGACCTTCACCTGGGCCGGCGCCTGGGGGAGTTTCCGCTGAAAGAAGACCAGGAGGACATCCTGGAAAAGATCCTGAAGATCGTCCAAAAGGAAAACCCCGACGCCGTCCTCATCGCCGGGGATGTGTACGACCGTCCCATCCCGCCGGAGGAAGCGGTGCGGCTGTTCGGCGGGTTCCTGGAGGACCTGGCCCGGGCGGCGGGTGCCGTCTTTGTGATCAGCGGTAACCACGACAGCAACATCCGGCTGGCCTTCGGCAGCCGGCTCATGCGGGAGAACAATGTCTACTTTTCTTCCGAGTTCAAAGGCGTCCTGGAAAAGGTGGAACTGACCGATGAATTCGGTCCCGTCACCCTTTGGATGCTTCCCTTTATCAAGCCTGCCCACGTGGGGGCTTTTTATAATGACATCGACCACGACGACTACACGGGCGCTGTGGCCCGGGTGGTGGAAGGCTCCGGTGTGGACGAGACTGGCCGGAACGTCCTCATCGCCCATCAGTACGTTACCGGCGCCGAGCGAAGCGAGTCGGAAGACCGGGTGATCGGCGGACTGGAGAACGTGGACGGAGAGGTCTTTGCCCCCTTCGACTACGTGGCCCTGGGGCACCTGCACCGGAGCCAGAAGGCTGCGGGGGAGAAGATCCGCTACTGCGGCGCACCCCTGCAGTACTCCTTCGGGGAGGCGGGAGAAGAAAAGAGCATCCTCGTTGTGGAGCTCCGCGAAAAGGGAGACCTTGAGGTGAAGACTGTGCCGCTGTCGCCTTTGCGTAAGATGACCATCCAAACGGGGACCTTCGATGAGCTTATGTCCTCCGAGGCATCCAGCGGGCGGGAGGATTTCGTGCGGGCGGACCTCACCGACGAGGAGTACATTCCCGACGCCATCCGCCAGCTGCGAAAGGTCTGGCCCAACATCCTGGAGATCACCTACCCCAACATCAGCAAAGGCCTGTCGGAATGGACGGCGTCGGAAGAGACGGAAGAGATGTCTCCCCTGGAATCCCTGGAGAGCTTCTACCGGTTCATGCGGGGAACGGACATGTCCGATGAGCAGGAGGAAATGGTGGAACGGTTCATCCGGGAGATCTGGGAGGTGGAAGAATGAGGCCGCTGCGACTGAAAATGACCGCCTTCGGACCCTACGAGAAGGAGACGATCCTGCCCATGGACGATCTTGGGGAGAGGGGTCTTTACCTGATCACCGGAGATACCGGCGCCGGTAAGACCACTATTTTCGACGGGATCACCTATGCCCTTTACGGGGAGACCAGCGGGGGACGGCGGAGCGGCGAAATGATGCGCTCCACCTACGCAGACCCGGACACCCCGACGGAAGTGGAACTGGAATTCGCCTACCGGGGCGAAAAATATGCCGTTCGGCGCAGGCCCGCCTACGAACGGAAAAAGAAAAGGGGAGAGGGGATGACATCTCAGCCTGCGGTCTGCGAGCTGACCTTTCCCGATGAGCGCCCGCCCCTGACCAAAGATCGGGAAGTGACGGCGGCCATCACCGAACTCTTGGGGGTCGACCAGGCTCAGTTCACCCAGATCGCCATGATCGCTCAGGGGGATTTCCTGAAGGTCCTTCAGGCGTCCACGGATGAGCGGATCGCCATCTTCCGTCATCTCTTCAAGACGGAGAATTACCGGAAGCTCCAGGACAGGATCCGGGAGGAAGCCAAGGCCTTAAGCCAAAAGTACGAAGAAGGGGAGCGGATGATCCGGTCCCAGGTGGAGAATCTGGAGCTGCCGGAGGAGTCGGCGGATTTCGAAGATCGGGAGGCCAGCGATCAGGAGAACCCGGTGGAGCGTCTCGCCCGGGCCCGGGATGAAGAGGCCACCATCGCCGAGATCCTGACTCTCGGTGAGGAACTTCTCTCTGCGGACGGGCAGGAGGCCGAAAAGCTGGCCGGGGAGATGGGTCTTCGTCAGAAGGCCATCGACGAGAAGCGAGGGGAGCTGCAAGAAGTCCGCCGCCGGGAGGAGATCCGCCGGAGCCTGGCGGACGACCGGGAGAAGCTTACCGAAACGGAAGAAAGGAAAGCCGAGGAAGAGGAGAAGGTAAGCGCCCTGAAGGCCGAGCAGCCAGAGGCGGAGGAATGGCGCCGTGAAGCGGCGGCCTTGGAAGCCCGGTTCGCCGAGTACGACCGGCTGGAAGATATGGAAGAAGAGATCCGGGAGGGCGAAAGTGCCGCCCGGGAGCTTGAAGCGGCCCTGAAAGAGTATCAGACAGATCTGGAGCAGCAAAAGGAAGAGCTTGCCCAAAAGGAAGAGACCCTCAGGGGCCTTGGCGATGCAGGAGAAAAGCTGGAGAAACTTCAGGGAGAGAAGACCAGGGAAAGCGGGCAATTGGAACGGCTTCAGACCTTAGCATCGTCTATTGACGATGGAAATTTCCTGACGGAAAAGACGGAAAAAGCCCGCGCAGAATACGAAGTAGCCAGGGCGGACAGCGGGAAGAAGCAGGCCGCCTTCGACCGACTTCGCAGGGCTTTCCTGGACGGTCAGGCAGGCCTTCTGGCATCGGTTCTTGAGCCCGGGGTCCCCTGTCCCGTCTGCGGGTCGGAGGATCATCCCCACCCGGCAGCCCTCTCCGAGACGACCCCTTCCCAGCAGGAAGTGGACGAAAGAGAGAAGCAGGCCAGGACTGCGGCGGAGAAGATGGAAGAAGCCAGCCGGAAGGCGGCGGAGCTGAATGCCCGGGCGGAGGCTATCGCAGAAGAAGTCCTTCGCAGCGGCACCGACCTGATCGAAGGCTTCGGTTCCCTGGCCCGGGAGGAGTGGGTAGGGGAAGCGGCCCAGGCTCTGGCCGAATCTGAAGACCGCCTGGATGAGTTGGAAGAAGAGATCCTGGGAGAACAGACCCGGGTGAAGGAGAAGGCCGCCCTGGAAGAGGAGATCCCGGCGGCCCGGACCCAGCTGGATAAGTCGGCAGAGGACCTGCGGGCAAGGGAAGGTGAACTCCACCGACTCACAGCCTCCATGGAAGAAAAGAAGAAGTCTATGGAGAAACTGCAGGCCGATCTTCCCTTGGCGACCTGCGGGGAAGCGGAAGACCGGGTCGCAGACCTGCGGAGTCAGGCCAAGGCCGCCGAGGACGGGCTGACCCAGGCCACCGCAAAGGCAGAGGAACTGGCCAGAAATGCGGAAGCCCTCCGGAGCCGGATCCGGACTTTGGAAGAGCAGCTCCAGGGAGAAGAGATCCGAGATCCCGAGACCCTGGAAGAAGAACTTTCCGCCCTTGAAGCAGCCCAAACCGCAGATGACGGGAGGCGAAGCCGCATCGATACCCGCCGGCAGATCAACGGCAGATGCCTGGATAATATCCGCCGTCTGGACGAGGATCAGCAGGACCTGCGGAAGGAATATACCTGGGTGAAGGCCCTGGCCGATACGGTGGGCGGATCCCTGGCCGGAGAAGAAAAGATCCAGCTGGAGACCTATGTCCAGATGCAGTACTTCGACCGGATCATCCAAAGAGCCAACGTCCGCCTCCATACCATGACGGCGGGCCGGTATCAACTGATCCGTAAAAAAACCTCCGTCAGCCGGAGGGGACAGAGCGGTCTGGACCTTAATGTCCTGGACTATCACAACGGCAGCGAGCGGGACATCCGCACCCTGTCCGGCGGGGAAGCCTTCGATGCGTCCCTGGCCCTGGCCCTCGGTCTTTCCGATGAGGTCCAGTCCAGCGCCGGCGGCGTCCAGCTGGACACCATGTTCGTGGACGAAGGTTTCGGCTCCCTGGATCCGGACACCCTTCGCCGGGCCATTGAAGCCCTGGAGTCCCTCAGCGAAAGCGACCGTCTGGTGGGCATCATCTCCCACGTCGGAGAGATGAAAGAACGGATCGACCGCCAGATCGTGGTCACAAAAAACAGCGACGGCACCAGCACGGCGTCCATACGCCTGAATGACTGATGCCG
>CADBQT010000224.1 GCA_902796875.1 uncultured Eubacteriales bacterium | reverse complement strand
GCATCGGCGCCTATTCCTCTACGCCGACCCCTTCCTTGGCTTCCTCGATCATCCGGCGCTTCAGTTCCCACAGCTCGTGGGACAGATCCACGTAGTAGACCTGGGGATGGTCGAACCGCTTCATCTCATCCCACATCCGATCCTGCTGCTCGGCGCAGTAGGCTTTGATCTCGTCGATGGGCGGAGACTGGTAGACGCACTTGCCTTTGTCGAAGATCTGCTCCCGCAGGTCTTTGGCATAGTAGTTGGTGATCTTCTTCCGCTTCCATACGGCGTTGGGATCGAAGATCTCCACGAACTCTCCCGAGGGGGGTTCCTCGTGGCTGAGGGCGATGATGTCCCCCAGCAGCCGGTGGGTGTCCTTGTCGAAAAGACGGTACAGCTTCTTGAATCCCGGGTTGGTGATCTTCTCCGTGTTCTCGCTGATCTTGATCTTGGGGATGACCTTGCCGTCCTTTTCCATGGCGACCAGCTTGTAGACGCCGCCGAAGACCGGCTCCGACTTGGCGGTGATCAGCTTCTCGCCTACGCCGAAGGAGTCGATGCACGCCCCTTCCAGGATGACGCTGCGGATGATGTTCTCATCCAGAGAGTTGGAGATGACGATGTGGCAGTCCTCGAGTCCCGCCTCGTCCAGCATCTTTCTGGCCTGCTTGGTCAGGTAGGTGATGTCTCCGCTGTCGATGCGGATCCCCTTCCTCGGCGGATCCAGTTCCTTGAACACTTTGATGGCGGCCGGGATCCCCGACTTCAGGGTGTTATAGGTATCCACCAGCAATGTGGCGTTGGTGGGATACATTTCGCAGTAGGTGTGGAAAGCCTCGTATTCCGAGTCGAACATCTGGACCCAGCTGTGGGCCATGGTGCCCATTGCCTTTGTGCCGAAATACTCGTCGGCGATGGTGCAGGCCGTTCCCTCGCATCCGCCGATACAGGCGGCTCTGGCTCCGTAGAGGGCCGCTGCCGTTCCGTGGGCCCGGCGGGTGCCGAACTCCATGATGGGACGGCCGTCCGCTGCCCGGACCAGCCGGCTGGCCTTGGTGGCGATGAGGCTCTGGTGGTTGACGATGAGGAGGATCATGGACTCCACGAACTGGGCCTGGATGACCGGCCCCCGCACCGTAATGAGAGGTTCTCCCGGGAAGATGGGCGTTCCCTCGGGCACGGCCCATACGTCGCAGGTGAATTCAAAGTCCAGCAGATACTGGAGGAACTCCTCGGTGAACAGTTCCTTGCCCCGGAGATACTCGATGTCTTCCTGAGTGAACTCCAGCTTTTTCAGGTATTCGATGACCTGTTCCAGGCCGGCCATGATGGCATAGCCGCCGTCGTCCGGGATCCTCCGGAAGAACATGTCGAAAACCGCGATCTCGTCTTTCATGCCGGCGCCATAGTAGCCGTTTGCCATGGTGATCTCATAGAAATCCGTCAGCATGGTCAGATTCATCTTCTCAATCATACGTCACTCCTCTTTTCCGGGGGGTGATGCAGGTCGGGGCCGAAACCGCCGTTCTGCAGACATTTTGCGCTATTTTAACATTTTACACAGGAATTGTCCAGTATAGGAGCCCTTGACGGCGGCCACCTCTTCCGGGGTCCCCTGGGCGACGATGGTGCCTCCACGGCTGCCTCCGTCGGGGCCCAGATCGATGATGTGGTCCGCCCGTTTGATCACGTCCATGTTGTGCTCGATGACCACCACCGAGTTGCCCTGATCCACCAGTTTCTCCAGCATGAGGAGGAGCTTCTCCACGTCGGCGAAGTGCAGGCCGGTGGTGGGCTCGTCCAGGATGTACAGGGTCTTTCCGGTGCTCCGCTTGGAAAGCTCCGATGCCAGCTTGATCCGCTGGGCCTCGCCACCCGAAAGCTGGGTGCTGGGCTGGCCCAGTTTGATATATCCCAGGCCCACGTCCTCGAGAGTCTGGAGCTGCCGGGCGATAGGCGGCTGGTTCCGGAAGAATTCCAGGGCTTCCGTCACGTTCATGTTCAGCACGTCATAGATGTTCTTGCCTTTGTAGTGGACCTCCAGGGTCTCCCGGTTGTACCGCTTGCCTTTGCACACCTCGCAGGGGACGTAGACGTCTGGCAGGAAGTGCATCTCGATCTTGATGATGCCGTCGCCTTTGCAGGCTTCGCAGCGGCCTCCCTTCACGTTGAAGCTGAACCGGCCCTTGTTGTAGCCCCGGAGCTTGGCTTCGGGCATCTGGGCGAACAGGCTGCGGATGTGGTCGAAGACACCGGTATAGGTAGCCGGGTTGGACCGGGGGGTCTTGCCGATGGGGGCCTGGTTGATGTCGATGATCTTGTCGATGTTTTCGATCCCTTCGATCTTCCTGTGTTTGCCCGGCCGGCTCTTGCTCTTGTAGATCTGGCCGGAGACCGCCTTGTAGAGGATCTCGTTGACCAGGCTGCTCTTGCCGGAGCCGGAGACGCCGGTGACGCAGACCAGCTTACCCAGGGGGAAGGTCACGTCGATGTTCTGCAGGTTGTTCTCCTTTGCCCCCAGGACCCGGATGGTTTTCCCGTTCCCCTCTCTTCTGGAGGCGGGGACTTCGATCTTCCTTTTGCCGGAAAGGTACTGGCCCGTCAGGGACTCGTCGCAGGCCTGGATCTCTTTCACGGTCCCCTGGGCCACCAGCTCTCCTCCGTGGATGCCGGCGCCGGGGCCGATGTCGATGATCTGGTCCGCCGCGTACATGGTCTCCTCGTCGTGCTCCACCACCAGCAGGGTGTTTCCCAGGTCCGTCAGTCTGCGCAAAGCCTTGAGCAGCATGGCGTTATCCTTCTGGTGAAGGCCGATGCTGGGTTCATCCAGAATGTAGAGTACGCCCACCAGGCCGGAGCCGATCTGGGTGGCCAGGCGGATCCGCTGGGATTCTCCTCCCGACAGGGTGGCCGATGCCCTGGACAAAGTCAGGTAATCCAGACCCACCCCGGCCAGGAACTGAAGCCGTCCCCGGATCTCCCGAAGGATCTCGTGGGCGATCTTCCCGTGAGTCTCGCTCAGCTTGAGCCCGTCCACGAACTCCACCGCTTCCACCACGGAAAGGTCGCAGAACTCCATGATGTTTTTGCCTCCCACGGTAACGGCGAGAAGCTCCGGCCTGAGTCTTCTGCCGTGGCACTCGGGACATGTGTCGATGCTCATGAAGGCTTCCAGCTTTTCTTTGATCCAGTCGGATCCCGTCTCCCGATAGCGCCGCTCCAGGTTGTTGACCAGCCCTTCGAAGGCGTGCTCCCGGTGCTGGACGAAGCCTGACCGGTTGGTGTAGTCGTATTTCAGTTTCTTGTCCCCGGTGCCGTAGAGGAGGACCTCCCGGAACTTCTTGGGCAGATCCTTGTAGGGGGTATCCATGTCGGCGCCGTACATGTCCGCCAGGGCCCGGATCACCTGCCAGTAGTAGCTGGTGAACTCCATGGTGCTGAAGACGTTCTTCAGGGCCCGGTCGGTGATGCTCTTGTCCTGATCGGGGATCAGCAGATCCGGGTCCACCCGCTGGATGAAGCCCAGTCCGTTACACTGGGGGCATGCTCCCATGGGGTTGTTGAAGGAGAACATCCTGGGTTCCAGTTCCTCGATGCTCACCCCGTGCTCCGGGCATGCCAGAGATGTGCTGAAGGTCCGCTCTTCGTCTCCCACGATGACCTGGACCAGGCCGTCTCCGTGGGCGATGGCCAGCTCGCAGGCTTCCGCCAGCCGGCTCTGGACCCCGTCCCTCACCTTGATCCGGTCTACCACGATCTCGATGGTATGCTTGTAGGTCTTTTCCAGGGTGATCTCATCCTCTTCCAGCTGGCGCATCTCCCCGTCCACCCGCACCCGGGTGAATCCTTCCCGGAGGATCCGGTCCAGCACCTTCTCGTGTTGTCCTTTTCTCTGGCGGATCACCGGAGCCAGTACCGTGAGCCTGGTTCCCTCCTCTTCCAGCATGAGGGTCTCCACGATCTGGTCCACCGTCTGGCTGGTGATCTCCCGGCCGCAGACGGGGCAGTGGGGAATGCCGATCCGGGCATAGAGAAGGCGGAGATAGTCGTAGATCTCCGTCACCGTGCCCACCGTGGACCGGGGGTTCTTGTTGGTGGTCTTCTGGTCGATGGAAATGGCCGGGGAAAGTCCTTCGATGGACTCCACGTTAGGCTTTTCCATCCTGCCCAGAAACTGCCGGGCGTAGGAGGAAAGGCTCTCCATGTACTTCCGCTGCCCTTCCGCGTAGATGGTATCAAAAGCCAGGGACGACTTGCCCGACCCGGACAGTCCGGTGAGGACCACCATCTTGTCCCGGGGGATAGTCACGTCCAGGCTCTTCAGATTGTTTTCCTTCGCGCCTTTGATGATGATGTCTTTTGCCATATCTATACTCCTGTTACAGCCCTCCGCCCTACATCCGGGCCCCATCCAAACCCTACATCCGGGCCCGGTACTCGAAGACCATATCCCTAAGCTGGGCCGCCCGCTCGAACTGAAGGTCAGCGGCCGCCTGCTTCATCTCTTTTTCCAGTTTGGCCACGTAGGCCTGCAGTTCCTTCTTGGTCAGTTCCAAAGGACTCTTGCCCTCGAAGCTTTCGTCTTCCACCGCCTTGGTGGCTTCGATGACTTCCCGGATCCCCTTGCTCACGCTCCTGGGGGTGATCCCGTTTGCTTCGTTGTACTCCTGCTGGATCTTCCGCCGCCGGTCCGTCTCGTCGATGGCCGCCCGCATGGCGGGGCTGATCTCATCGGCGTACATGAGAACTTTGCTGTCCACGTTCCGGGCCGCCCGGCCGATGGTCTGGATGAGGGAGGTCTCCGTCCGGAGGAACCCTTCCTTGTCCGCATCCAGGATGGCCACCAGGGCCACCTCGGGAATGTCCAGTCCTTCCCTGAGAAGGTTGATCCCCACCAGCACATCGAAGGCGCCAAGGCGCAGATCCCGGATGATCTCCATCCGCTCCAGAGTGTCCACCTCCGAGTGGAGGTACCGGACCCGGATCCCCACACCGGCCAGATAGTCGGTCAGGCTCTCCGCCATCTTCTTGGTCAGGGTGGTGATCAGCACCCGCTGATCTCTCTTGGTCACCTCGTTGATCTCCCCGATCAGGTGGTCCATCTGTCCTTCCGTCTCATGGACTTCGATGACCGGATCCAGAAGCCCCGTGGGCCGGATGATCTGCTCCGCCGTCACGCCGCCGCTCTCTTCCCGTTCGTATTCTGCGGGAGTGGCGCTGACGAAAAGGATCTGGTCCACCATCTCGTTGAACTCCTCGAACTTCAGCGGCCGGTTGTCCAGAGCCGACGGCAGGCGGAATCCGTAGTCCACCAGGGACTGCTTCCTGGACCGGTCTCCTGCGTACATGGCCCGCAGCTGGGGCAGCATGACGTGGGACTCATCGATCATGATGAGGAAGTCGTCGGGAATGTAGTCGATGAGTGTGTATGGCCGGCTGCCCGGGGGCAGACCGGTGATGTGGCGGGAGTAGTTTTCGATGCCTTTGCAGGTCCCGATCTCCCGAAGCATTTCCATGTCGTAGCGGGTCCGCTGTTCGATCCGCTGGGCCTCGATGAGCTTGCCCCGGTCGGTGAACCAGGCGACCCGCTCTTTCAGCTCCTCGCCGATGGTCTCGATGGCCCGGTCGATGTTCTCCTGGCTGGTGACGTAGTGGGACGCCGGGTAGATGGCCACGTGGTTTCGCAGGCCGATGATCTCTCCCGTCAGGGGGTTGATCTCCTTGATGGTCTCCACCTCGTCGCCGAAAAGTTCGATGCGAACGGCGCTCTCCGCCCCGGCCGGATGGATGTCGATGATGTCCCCCCGGACCCGGAAATCCCCCCGCTCGAAGGCGGTGTCGTTTCGGGTGTACTGGATGTCCACCAGCTTGCGCAAAAGTTCCTGCCGGTCCCGCTCCATCCCCGGCCTCAGTGAGATGACCTGGTTCTCATAGTCGATGGGGCTTCCCAGGCCGTAGATGCAGGACACGCTGGCCACGATGATCACGTCCCGCCGCTCCGACAGGGCCGCCGTCGCCGAGTGGCGCAGCTTCTCGATCTCGTCGTTGATATCCGAATCCTTCTCGATGTATGTGTCCGTGGAGGCTACGTAGGCCTCCGGCTGGTAATAGTCATAGTAGGAGACGAAGTATTCCACCGCGTTCTCCGGGAAAAACTCGCGAAACTCCCCGTGGAGCTGGGCCGCCAGGGTCTTGTTGTGGGAGATGATCAAGGTGGGTTTCTGGACCGCCTCGATGATCTTGGCCATGGTAAAGGTCTTCCCCGATCCCGTCACCCCCATGAGGGTCTGGGCCCGGTTCCCCTGCCGGATGCTTTCGGCGATCTTTTCGATGGCCTGGGGCTGATCCCCCATAGGATCGAATTCCGATATGACTTTGAATTTACTCATTTTCTCTATCCTCAATACGCGGGGCTTCCCCGGCTTCCTCTGCCTTTGCAGACGTCTCCCGGCTCGCCCGGAGCTCTCCCCAGGAGAAGAACACCAGCCCGATCCAGATAATGATGATGGCGATCAGCTGCACCCGGTCCAAAGGCTCCCGGTACACCAGCACCCCCAAAAACATGGACAGGGTCGGGCTGATATACTCCGTCAGCCCCAACACGAACATGGGCACCTTCTGGGCCGCCGAGGCGAACATGGACAGGGGCACCACCGTCACCAGCCCGCAAAGGAGCAAAAGCCCGTACTGCCATGGCTCCCCCGACGCCAGCGCGCCCCGCCCGTTGATCTCCAGGTACAGGATCACCGCCAGCGCCGGCGGCGCGAAGAACATGGTCTCGTACACCAGTGAGATCAGCGGCGGCAGGTCCACGGTCTTCTTGATGGCCGAATAGGTCGCAAAGGTCAGGGCGATCCCCAGTGAGATCCCCGGCACCTGACGAAAGTGGATCAGCAGGATCACCACCGCCACCGCCGCCAGGATCATGGCCGTGCTGTTGTATCTGGTCAGTCTCTCCCGGAAAAAGATGATCCCGAAGATGCAGACCATGAGCGGCTCGATGTAGTATCCGATGCTCGCCTGTATGATGTGCCCCGCATTCACCGCCCAGATGTAAGTGCTCCAGTTCATGGTGATGACGGCTCCCGCCGCCAGGTATTTCAGGGCCAGCCGAGGCTCTTCCCGCAAAGGCCTGAAGATCTCTCCCCAATGAAACTGTGTTCTGGCCAGCAGCATAGCAACGACGCAGACCAGCAGGATCCGATAGATGATGATGGTCCACGAGCTGATGGGGATCAGGGCCTTCCAATACACGGGAAGGATCCCCCAAAGGGTCATACAACCAATGGACGCCAGCAGCCCCCGCCGGTATTCACTTGTCGGATCTCTATGCGCCATAACTTCTTCTCTTTTCAGGGAACACCTGTTC
>CADBQT010000223.1 GCA_902796875.1 uncultured Eubacteriales bacterium | reverse complement strand
TCATCATCATGGGAGGGCCGACGGCGACGATCTCGTCGTACTCGTTGCCTTCCTCGATGAGGGCCTTCAGCTTATCCGTGGTGAAGCCCTTCTCTCCGTAGGACCCGTCATCCGTCGTGATGAACAGCCGGTCCACGCCTTCGTTGAATTCTTCTTCCAGGATCACCTGATCCTTGCTCTTGAATCCGGCGATCATGTCCACGTGGATCCCGTGGTCATGCATGCCGCAGGCCAGAGGATAGGCCAGGGCGTTTCCCGTGCCGCCGCCGACGACGCAGACCTTCTTCAGGCCTTCCATCTCCGTGGGCTTGCCCAGGGGTCCCACCACATCCAGGAGGGCGTCTCCCTCTTCCAGCTGATCCATGAGCATGGTGGTCCTGCCCACCGCCGCATAGATCAGATCGATGGTTCCCTTTTTCTCATTGTGGCCGGCCATGGTGAGAGGGATCCTCTCTCCGTGTTCATCGGTCCGCAGGATAATGAACTGACCGGGTTTGGCCTTGCGCGCTACCAGAGGAGCGTCGATGACCAGCCAGGTCATGGTATCGTTGAGTTTTCTCTTACTTAAGATCTTATACATCGATTACGCTCCTTTCCTCAATTCGTCTCGAACTCTTTTTTCTGACGAAGCAGTTTGGCGTATCGCTCCATGGCAGCGTCTTCCGCCTGCTTGAACAGCTCCTGCGCCCTCTCCGGGGCCTTCATCTGGAGGGAGTTGTACCGGACCTCGCCCATGAGGAAGTCCTGATATTTCTCCGTGGGAGGCGCGCTGTCCAGGGACAGGGGATTTCTCTTCTCCAGGATCGCCCGGGGATCGTACCGCAGCAGGTTCCAGTATCCCGCTCTGACCGCCCGCTTCATCTCCAGCATGGACTTGTCCATGCCCGCCTTGACCCCGTGGTTGATGCAGGGCGCGTAGGCGATGATCAGGGACGGACCATCGTAACTCTCCGCCTCCCGGATGGCCTTCAGGGTCTGGGCCGGATTGGCGCCCATGGCGATCTGGGCCACATAGACGTAGCCGTAGGCCATGGCGATCTGGGCCAGGTTTTTCTTGGTGACCGATTTACCGGAAGCCGCGAACTGGGCTACTGCGCCGATGGGGGTCGCCTTGGAGGACTGGCCGCCGGTGTTGGAGTAGACCTCCGTATCGAAGACCAGCACGTTGACGTTCTCTCCGGAAGCCAGCACGTGATCCAGGCCGCCGTAGCCGATGTCATAGGCCCAGCCGTCACCGCCGAACATCCAGATGGAGGGTTTGGAAAGCATATCCTGGTTTTCCACCACGTAGATGGCGTCCTTCTTGCCGGACTTTTCACAGATGGTGACCAGCGCCTTGCCGGTGGATGCCGCCTTGGCCGCATCCTCCATGTTGTCCAGCCATGCCTTGGCCGCTCCGGAGAATACCGGGTCGGTGGCCAGACGCTCGACGCAGTGCTTCATTTCATTTCTTCTCGCCTTCATGGCGATGGCCATGCCGTATCCGTACTCGGCGTTGTCCTCGAAGAGGGAGTTGGACCATGCCGGGCCCTTGCCCTCATCGTTGACCGTGTAGGGGGAAGACGGCGCGGACAGTCCCCAGATGGAGGAGCAGCCCGTGGCGTTGGCGATGAACATCCGATCGCCGAAGAGCTGGGTGACCAGCTTGGCGTAGGGGGTCTCCCCGCATCCCGGACAGGCGCCCGAGAACTCCAGCAGAGGCTGTTTGAACTGGGATGCCGTGACCGTCTGGTCGCCTTCGAATTCCTTTTTGTTCTCCACGCTCTCGAAGAGCTGATCGAACTTCTCCTGGGCCTCCATCTCCGTGGCGGCCGCGCCCACCATGGTCAGCGCCTTCTGACGGGCGGGGCAGACCTCGGCGCAGGATCCGCATCCGGTGCAGTCCAGAGCCGATACGCCAATGGCGAACCGCTTGGTCTCATCGGATTTGAAGGGAGCCGAGAGGCCTTCGTATCCGGCCACCTCTTCTTCCGTCAGTATGAAGGGACGGATGACCGCATGGGGGCAGACGTAGGAGCACCAGTTGCACTGCATGCACTTGTTGGGATCCCACTGGGGGATATCCAGGGCGATGCCCCGTTTCTCAAAGGCAGCGGTACCCGAGGGGACCATGCCGTTGGCCGTATCCGTAAAGGCGGATACGGGGATATCGTCGCCGTACATTCCGTTGGTCGGCTTGAGGATGTTGTTGATGTAGTCGGTGTGGAGAGGATCTCTGCCCTTGGCCACCGTGCGGGTAATGTCCCCTTCCGCGTTGGCCCACTCTGCCGGGACGTGGATCTCTCTCACGTTATCGATGCCCGCATCCACAGCGGCGCAGTTCATGTCTACCACGTTCTGGCCCTTGGCGCCGTAGGTCTTGCGGATGGCGTCCTTCATGAACAGACGGGCGGACTCG
>CADBQT010000222.1 GCA_902796875.1 uncultured Eubacteriales bacterium | reverse complement strand
GAAAGCGAAGAACTGAACGAGTTCCTCGCCGGGATGATCGACCGCAGGAAGGACAGAAACGAAAAGCTTCTGAAGACCCTGGCCGAGCTGGGCTATGAGCTTGAGCCCGGCGACCTGAAGGAAGGCAGGAACAGCTACATCGGCAAGCCGGTCATCGCCCGGGCCCTGAAAGAGAAGGGCTACATCGAAACGGAAAAGGAAGCGTTCAGCGATAAGATCCTGGGTAGCCCCGCCTGCCGGGCCATCAAAAAAGCAAAGCCGGAGACGGATGAGGCCATCGACATCATCCTTCGGGCCGGCGGCATCCCGGTATTGGCTCACCCGATCCAGACCCGGGGCATCGGAAAACCGGGAGGAGAGGAGTTCTACAAGAACATCGAGACCATCATCGCCCGGCTGAAAAAGCAGGGCCTTAAAGGCCTGGAGTGTTACCACCCGGATCAGGACGAGGAGCAGACCAAACGGTTCGTCCGGCTGGCGGAGAAATATCATCTCCACATCACCCGGGGATCGGATTTTCACGGAAGCGACTTCGCCAAAGCCGACAAGACGGCGGAATACAGATAGAGAAAAAGGGAAAGGGACCAAAAAGAGAAAGGAAACGATCATGAAGGTTTACAACACACTGACCAAGAAAAAAGAAGAACTGGAGACCATCGAAGAGGGGAAGGTCCGGATCTACGTCTGCGGGCCGACGGTATACAATTATTTTCACATCGGCAACGCCCGTCCCTTCGTGGTCTTCGATACCCTGAGAAAGTACCTGAAGTACCGGGGATACCAGGTGAAGTTCGTCCAGAATTTCACCGACGTGGATGACAAGATCATCAACAAGGCCAGAGAAGAAGGCATCACCGCTCCCGAAGTGAGCGAAAAATACATTGAGGAATACTTCAAGGACGCGGCGGCGTTGAATGTAGAGAAGGCGGATGTCCACCCCAAGGTCTCGGAACATATCCCGGAGATCATCGATTTCGTCCAGACTCTGGTGGACAGAGGATACGCCTACGAGCGGAACGGGGACGTGTATTTCTCCACCCGGAAGTTCGACGGCTACGGCAAGCTTTCCAAGAAGGACATCGATGAACTGGAGTCCGGCGCCCGGATCGCGGTCAATGAGGACAAGGACGATCCCCTGGACTTTGCCCTGTGGAAAGCCCGGAAGGAACCGGACGAGATCGCCTGGGAGAGCCCCTGGGGAATGGGGCGGCCCGGCTGGCACATCGAGTGCTCCGCCATGGCCAAGAAGCACCTGGGAGACACCATCGACATCCATGCCGGCGGCCAGGACCTTCAGTTCCCTCACCACGAGAATGAGATCGCTCAGTCGGAGTGCTGCAATGGCGTGCCCTTCGCCCGCTACTGGATGCACAACGGCTACATCACCATCGATCACGTGAAGATGTCCAAGTCCAAAGGCAACTTCTTCACGGTCCGGGATATCCGCGAGAAGTACGACGGAGAAGTGATCCGCTTCTTCCTCCTGTCGGGGCACTACCGCAGCCCGATCAACTTCGGGGATGAACTGATGGCTCAGGCGGAAAGCTCTCTGGAGAGAATGAGAAACGCCAAGCGGAGCCTCCAGCACCTGATGGAAAACGGTGAGGACGGAGAGATGACTGCGGAAGAAAAGACGGCCCTGGAAGGCTTCGACCGGTTCCGGGAGGAATTCATCAAGGCCATGGACGACGATTTGAACACCGCCGACGGGATCTCCGCCGTGTTCGAACTGATCACGGCCATCAATACCCAGACCGCTTCCGGAGCGACCAAAGCCTTTGCGAAGGAGGCTCTTGCGGCCCTGTCGGAACTGACCGACGTGCTGGGACTGCTGGTCCAGGAAGAGGCAGCGGGGGTCGACGCGGAACTGCAGGCCCTCATCGATGAGCGCCAGGAGGCGAGAGCGGCCAAGAACTGGGCCCGGGCCGACGAGATCCGGGATCAGCTGAAGGCCCAGGGGATCACCCTGAAGGATACGCCCCAGGGAGTGCAGATCATCCGGGAGTGATCCGAAAGACGGGCAAAGGCAGCCCGGCGCGACAGGCGCCACAGGGAATACATAATATGAAGAAAACCGAGCTTGTGAATATGAATGCGGCGGCCCTGGCCTACATGGGGGATGCGGTCTACGAGCAGGCGGTGCGGGAGCGGATCCTGGAGATGGGCATCCGCCGGGCGGACCGGCTCCAGCGGACGGCGGCCCGATGGTACGTCAGCGCAACGGCCCAGGCCCAGGTCTGTGAGGAGATCTTCGGAGATCTGGACGAGAAGGAGCAGGCCATGGTAAAGCGGTGGCGGAACTACCGTCCCCGATCCCTGCCCAAGAACACGGACCCCATGACCTACAAGTGGGCCACCGCCTTCGAAGCCTACATCGGTTATCTCTATCTCGGAGGAGAGAAAGAGAAACTGGATGAGGTGCTTCGGCGGGCCTTTGGGATCATCGAGGAGAAGATGCCGGCGGCCGGCCGGTGAGGCTGAGAGAATGTCATCAGGGAAGAAGAAATCGAAAAAGAAACGTAAGACCATCAACAAGTCCAAGGACTGGCTGATGGACTACTATAAGACGGGGCGGGAGTTCGACGAGGAGAACCGCCGCCGCCAGCAGGAAGAAGGCGTGCCGAAAAACCGGGGCCTGAGCAACCTGAACTCCTTCGAGTGGGGATGCATCATCGTGATCATCCTGGGACTCATCGGGTGTTTCATCCGTTACGTCCTGCCCCATCTGGGGTAAGGCCCGGCCGGTATTTTCAGTGGAGCTCCGGGAAGATCCGGAGCCGGAAGAAGAGGAGAACATGAGCAGAGCAGACGATCTATTTGTCGAAATGTGTCAGGATATCCTGGATCACGGCTACTCCAGCGAGGGGCAGCAGATCCGGGCCAGGTGGGCGGACGGAACGCCGGCCCACACCATCAAACAGTTCGGGGTAGTGAGCCGGTATGACCTTTCCCAGGAGTTTCCGGCCCTGACCCTTCGCCCCACCTACATCAAGTCCGCCGTGGACGAGATGCTTTGGATCTGGCAGAAGAAGTCCAACCGTGTGGAGGATCTGGGCAGCCGGATCTGGGACGAATGGGCGGACGAAGAAGGGACCATCGGCAAGGCCTACGGCTACCAGATGGGCGTGAAGTACAGGTTCCCCTTCGGGGAGATGGATCAGGTGGATGCGGTCCTGTGGCAACTGAAGAATACCCCCTACTCCCGGCGGATCCTGACCAGCATGTACAACTTCCGGGATCTGACGGAGATGGGGCTGGAACCCTGCGCCTACAGCATGACCTTCAATGTGACGGGAAACCGGCTCAACGCCATTTTGAACCAGCGGTCCCAGGACATCCTGACGGCCAACAACTGGAACGTGGTCCAGTACGCGGTGCTGGTCCATATGCTGGCCCAGGTCTCCGGACTGGTACCCGGCGAGCTGGTGCAGGTGATCTCCGACGCCCACATCTATGACCGGCACGTGGAGATCGTCCGGGAACTGATCACCCGGCCCAGGTTCCCCGCGCCCCGGTTCACCCTGAACCCGGACGTGAAGGACTTTTACGAATTTACCAAGGATGACATCCTTATCGAAAACTATGAGACGAACCCCCAGATCCGGGACATCCCGGTGGCGATCTAGGGGCAAAGGAGGAAAAGCATGAACGGGATCGTAGCGGTCGACCGCAATTGGGGGATCGGACGGAACAACGACCTTCTGGTCCATCTCCCCGGAG
>CADBQT010000221.1 GCA_902796875.1 uncultured Eubacteriales bacterium | reverse complement strand
AGCCCCGACTTGGTCGTCGGGTACGCCCGGTCAAAATCCAATATCGCAATATCATCAGTCAGATACATATTTTCTTTCATTTATTCAATCCTCCTAAGACCCCTATTATACCGATGAACCCCCTCGGAATCAAATGACGAAAATTCAGCCGGCAGCGGTTTAGCGACCGGCGAAGCGGAAGCACTTGCCGCAGCTTTCCGGGGCGGGAACGTAAGGGTCCAGCTTTGCGCAGTGGGCCTGGCATTTGGCCCGGTCGATCCCCATTGGTCCGATGGCGCCACCGGGACAGGCGGCGATCATCTCCTCGGTGCAATCTGCGCCGGATCCAGCAAAGCAGCAGTCGGCCATCACCTTAGCGAAGACGGCCTCCAAAGCCGCCGAATCCATGGGCTCCGCCTCCGGGGCGTAGAGGGCCGCCGTGCTCACGGAGCCCACCCGGCCGAAGCTACCGGGGGATCCGGCCGTGCCGCACCCACGAAACGAGCCGGCCGGGCCGAAGGTCCCGATCCCGGCGATGAAGCCGGCGATCTTGTTGGACCAGCTGTACCGGTGAAGGTCCTTGTCCCAGTCGATCATAGAACTGGTGTTGGAATGGAGCCGGCCCACTTTGTTCAAGGTCTTTCGGATGGTCTGGTTGATGGCCATGGCCAGATGGAGGGAATCCCGGTCCGCATCCATCCACGCCTGGGAGGGCCGATCCCCGTCCTGATTGGACCGGATGATCTCCTCCGCCCAGGGGACATAGTGGACGATCAGAGTGTTGCCGGGACGATAGATCTTTTTCGGGTGGTCGTTTTCACCCCGAGCGAAAAAAGTATCGAACAGAGGATGGGTCGTGGACAAGTAGGCGATCACCGGGTCTTTGAACCGAGTGGTCACCTCTGCCTTTGCCTGAAATTCCTCCACCGTCCGGCGGACGTTCTCCTCGATATCGCGCATGTTGCGTCTGGAAACATCGACTTCCATGGGACTCCCCTGCCTTTGGATAAGTAAATTCCTTCAACGATAGAGCCAGTATACCATATTCATTCAAAAAAAACCGGGAAAACTTCTCATCAGGGGTTGCATAATATGCAGAATGGTGTATAATAATTCATGCACATAAAGTGTAAGAAAAAGCGTATACTGTGAATACGCTTCAATTTTTTGACGTTCAGGAGGAAACACAAATGGAAAAAGAAAGAGTCGTACTGGCCTATTCCGGCGGATTGGACACATCGGTCATTATGAAATGGCTCAAGGAGAACTACAACTACGATGTCATCGCTGTCTGCTGCAACGCAGGTCAGAAGGAAGACTTTGACGCGATCGAACAGAAGGCTCTGGCCACCGGCGCCGTGAAGGCCATGACCATCGACCTTCGTGAGGAGTTCATCACCGATTACATCTGGCCCACTCTGAAGGCGGACGCCATCTACGAAGGCCAGTATATGCTGGGCACTTCCATGGCCCGGCCCCTTATGGCGAAGAAGCTGGTGGAAGTCTGCGAGAAGGAAGGCGCTTTCATCATCGCTCACGGCTGCACGGGCAAAGGCAACGATCAGGTTCGGTTCGAGACTTCGATCAACGCCCTCAACCCGGCCATCAAGGTCATCGCTCCCTGGAGATCCCCGGAGTGGCCTTTCGAGTCCCGTGAGGATATGATCGAGTACGCCAACAAGCACAACATCCCCATCAGCCAGTCCAATGCCAAGATCTACAGCCGGGACGAGAACGTCTGGCACATCAGCCACGAGGGCGGCGAGCTGGAGAATCCGTGGAACGAGCACTACGATTCCATCCACGTCCTCAGCGTGCCCCCGGAAAAGGCGCCGGACGAGCCCACCTATGTGGACATCGAATTCGAGAAGGGCGTTCCCGTAGCCATCGACGGCGAGAAGCTGGGCCCCATCGAGCTTCTGGAAAAGCTCAATCAGCTGGGCAGCGCCAACGGCGTCGGCACCGTGGACATCATCGAAAACCGTCTGGTGGGCATGAAGTCCAGAGGCGTGTACGAGACGCCGGGAGGCACCATCCTCTTTGCGGCTCACGCGGGTCTGGAGCAGCTGATCCTCGACCGGGACACCACCCAGTACAAGATGATCGTCGCCCAGAAGTTTGCACAGCTGGTCTACGACGGCCTTTGGTTCACCCCTCTGCGGGAGGCCATCAGCGCATTCGTGGACGCGACCCAGGAAAAGGTCACCGGCACGGTCAAGATGAAGCTTTACAAAGGTCAGGCTTACGTGGCCGCCCGGAGGGCGCCTTACTCCCTCTACAACGAGGAGTTCGCCACCTTCAGCAAGGACGACGTCTACGATCAGCATGACGCCGAAGGGTTCATCAACCTCTTCTCCCTGCCGCTCAAGATCCGGGCTATCCAGAGCCAGACCGTCGAAGGCGGAGCACCGGAGCACGCCGGACTGGAGAGAAAGGTCATCAAAGGAAGCGACTTCATCGAATAAGCATCACAGAGGCCGGCGGTCACCGCCGGTCTTTTCAGGAAAGGGTAATAACACATGAAATTATGGAAAGGCAGATTTGCCAAGGAATCCACCTCAACAGCAGACGAATTCAACGCCTCCATCGGCTTTGACCAGAGGCTCTACGAAGAAGATATCACCGGAAGCATCGCCCACGCCCAGATGCTGGGACGCCAGGGCATCCTCACACAGGAGGAGTCGGATCTGATCGTGAAGACTCTCCGGGAGATCCTGACGGACATCGAAGCCGGCAAGGTGGAGTTCACCATCGAGTCGGAAGACATCCATATGAACATCGAAACGGAGCTGACCAAGCGGATCGGCCAGACCGGCAAGAAGCTTCACACGGCCCGGAGCCGGAACGACCAGGTGGCCGTGGACATCCGTCTCTATCTGAAAAAAGAGATCGAGGCCATCGACGGGGAACTGGGGGACCTTCTCAAGACCCTCACCGACCTGGCGGAGAAACACCAGGACACGATCATGCCCGGCTACACTCACCTGCAGCGGGCCCAGCCGGTCACCCTGGCCTATCACCTTCTGGCCTACTACCAGATGTTCGCCCGTGACCGGGAGCGGTTCGCCGACTGCCTCACCCGGGTGGACCGTCTGCCTTTGGGCAGCGGAGCTCTGGCCGGAACCACCTACGAGACGGACCGTGACTTCCTGGCGGAAAAGCTGGGGTTTGCCAGCGTGCTCCCCAACGGGATGGACGCCGTGGCCGACCGAGACTTTGCCCTGGAATTTCTGGGAGCATGCTCCATCACCATGATGCACCTGTCCCGGTTCTGCGAGGAACTGATCCTCTGGAGCTCCGTGGAGTTCAGCTTCATCGAGATCGACGACGCCTATTCTACGGGAAGCAGCATCATGCCCCAAAAGAAAAACCCGGATATGGCGGAACTGATCCGCGGCAAATCCGGGCGGGTCTACGGTGACCTTATGGGTCT
>CADBQT010000220.1 GCA_902796875.1 uncultured Eubacteriales bacterium | reverse complement strand
GAAGATGACGTCGCGGATGGTCATGCCCATGGGCACTTCCACCAGTCCGCCCTTCTTGATCTTGCCCGCCAGAGCGAAGACCTTGGTGCCCGGAGACTTCTCCGTGCCGTAGCTGGCGAAGGCCGCTCCGCCGTTATAGATGATCCAGGGCACGTTGGCCAGGGTCTCTACGTTGTTGATATCCGTCGGTTTCTGCCAGTAGCCCTTGGCTGCCGGGAAAGGCGGCTTCAGTCTGGGCATGCCCCGCTCTCCCTCGAGAGACGCGATGAGGGCCGTTTCCTCGCCGCATACAAAGGCACCGGCTCCGGCTTTGATCCGAATGTCGAAATCAAATCCGCTGTCGAAAATGTTCTTGCCCAGAAATCCCTTTTCTCTCGCCTGTTCCATGGCGATCTCCAGACGCTTGATGGCCAGAGGATACTCGGCACGGCAGTAGATGATGCCTTCGCATGCACCCATGGCGTATCCGCCGATGATCATGCCTTCCAGCAGAGAATGGGGGTCTCCCTCCAGGACGGAACGGTCCATGAATGCTCCCGGGTCGCCCTCGTCCGCGTTGCAGACCAGATACTTCTCATTTCCCGGGCTCTTCTTGGCCGCATCCCACTTGAACCAGGTGGGGAATCCGGCGCCGCCTCTTCCTCTCAGTCCGGATGCCTTGAGTTCTTCGATGACATCGTCCTGACTCATGGAGGTCAGCACCTTCTCGATGGCTTTGTATCCGCCGGTGGCCACGTATTCGTCGATGTTTTCCGGATTGATGACGCCGCAGTTTCTCAGAACGATCCGTTCCTGACGGGTCACGAATTCCTTGTCCACATCCTCTATGGCCTGGTCTTCGACTTTGTTTCCGCCCGCCAGGTGTTCGTCGACGATCCGGCTGACGTTCTCCGGCTGGACTTTCACGTATCTGGTCAGCTCCCCGTCGTCCTCATAGACATCGACGATGGGCTCCAGATAGCAAGTGCCTACGCATCCTGTTACGGTAACATCGATGGGAAGGCCTTTTTCCGCGATC
The DNA here is from genome assembly GCA_902796875.1 of uncultured Eubacteriales bacterium. Classification (GTDB taxonomy): domain Bacteria; phylum Bacillota; class Clostridia; order Peptostreptococcales; family Anaerovoracaceae; genus Lentihominibacter. The sequence continues at coordinate 5,027 of CADBQT010000220.1, read as the reverse complement.
TGCTTTTCAAATTCCGCCGCGGTCTTCTTCGCTCCGGTGGCAACACCGCAGCTTCCCTGTCCGACGACTACTCTCATGCTGTCACCTCCGCTTTTCCTTTGATCTCATCCAGGATCTCCTTGACGGAATCCTTGGTCAGATTACCATAGGTCTCGTCTCCTTCTGCGCTTCTGACCATCATGACCGGGGCCAGGGAGCAGCATCCGAGACAAGCCACGTTATTCAGAGTGAAGATCCCATCTTCCGTCGTTTCTCCATCGCCAATGTTCAGATGCTCTGTGATCGCCTCTTCGATCATGTCCGCACCGTTAACATGGCATGCGGTGCCTTTGCAGAGCATGATCAGATTCTTCCCGATGGGTTCCAGCCGGAACTGGGCGTAGAACGTTGCGACTCCGTAGATCTTCGCCGGCTTGATCCCGGTCTCCTCCGCGATGTAGTTGATCGCATCGGGGGAAAGATACCCATAGATGTCCTGGGCTTTCTGCAGGATGGTGATCAGGCTGCCCGGTACCTTGGCGTACTTTTCCAAGGTAGGCGCGAGATCGGCAAACTGCGCCGCTCTGTCTCCGCCGCAGCCGCAACCGCACACTTTTTCACTCATAGTTGATTCCTCCGTTTGACTGTACTAAACCATAACTTATCTGAATACCTCGATGGTCTTCCGTTCAAAAGAACACATCAAGGACATTCTAACAATTTTACAGAAATAAAGCAATGAATAAATAGGCAGATACAGACGGACTACCTGGATTCGGAGATGAAATACTCCAGGGCAAGGCGGCTGTCCATCAGGCCGGTTTTGACGTGTTCCTCCACGGAAAGAGCGGACAAAAACATGTGTTTCACCCCATCGAGAGGCATTCGGGAAGACGCCTTCATCACATTCTCCGCCCGAAATTTCTGGGTCTTTTCTTCTTTGACGAGATAGGAAGTGATCTGGCCGGGGCCCGCTCCCTCCTGGCGAAGCTGGGCGGCGATGAACATGAGCTCCAGCTGGCGCACGGCGATGGACAGGATCCCGAACTCGCTCTCTCCGTCTTCAAGCTGCTTGTTCAAAAGCAAAAGCGCCCGGTCCTTGCGGCCGGAGATGATGGCATCCAGCATGTGGAACACATTGTTTTCCGGATTGATGGTGAGAACGTCGTCCAGATCCTCGTCGGTGATGGTCTTGCGCTCCCCCGCGTGGGCGATGACCTTCTTCAGGTCGTTCTCCAGAGCATAGAGATCGTAGTTCACGTCCTTGCTGCTGTATCCTGTCTCGTGGACGATCCGCCTGAGAGCCCCGGCGGTGCACTCCTTCCCCGCCCGTTTCATCCGTCCGATAACGAAACTGTTCAGCTGGCCCGGATCCAAAGGCCCGAAATCGTAGAGATTCCCCCCTGCCTTCTTCACTTCGTCGCCCAACTTCTTCAGTTTCCGGCCGTCGCTCTTCTTTTTATAGTCACCCGTGGTGATGGGGGCGCTGGCGGTGAGGATCACCAGAGATTCCGAAGGGATCTGGGAAAGGCAGGCAAAAAACGCCTTTGGCTCGATCTCTCCCGACTCGAAGGCTTTCGGATATTTTCCTCTCTCGTCGATGAAGTCCCGGATCAGGATCACCTTCCGGGGAGACAAAAGGCTGATGGTCTCCGCCATCTGGACCAGGTCCACCGGATCCACCTTTTCCCGGTCGATCTCCGTCAGGTCCATGGCCGCAGCTGCCGGCTCCACAAACTCATCGATGAGCCGTTCCCGGTAGTGATCGGTCAGATAGGCCTCTTTGCCGCACAGCAAAACGACGCCGGGGATGCTCCCGGCCTTGATGTCTTTTTCGATCTTAAGAAATGCGTGCTCCTGAGGTTTCTGATATGCCATGGGTCGATTATATCATCTGATCCCGGCCTTGTACACTTCTATTCCCGGATCATCCGGCGGACCTGGCGGATCTTGCCCTTCTCAAGGTCCAGGCCGATGGCGCCGCTAAGGTCCGTTCGAAACACCGGGATGCCACGGGCGGAGAGCCGCATCAGGACTTCCGGAGTCGGATGACCGTAAAGGTTGTTTTTCCCCACGGAGATGACCGCGATCTTCGGGTTTACCTGGTCAAGGAAGCCTTCGGATGTGCTGGACCGGCTCCCGTGGTGACCCACCTTCAGGACGTCGGCCCGAAGCGGGTCTTCGCGGCTTCCTCTGCCTTTACTTGAGGATGATTCATCCATCAGCTGCCGCTCTCCCTCTTCTCCCAGATCCCCGGTGACCAGGATGGAGACGCCCTCCGCCTCGACCCTCACGATCAGGCTGGAACCGTTCTCGTCCTCTTCATCGGCCAGAAGGCGGGCGTACTCCTTGTCATTTTTTCCCTCCGGCCACAGGATCGTAAACGATGCTCCCTGGGACAGGTTCACCCGGTGGCCCCGCCGCAGATAGATCAACTGCCCGGGATCAAGGCACGTTTCCCGGCAGATCTCCTCTTCTCTTAACCGATTCCCCTCGTAGAGGAAAAGCCGCTCCACCATCCCCTCCCTGGCCAGCTCACAGATTCCCCGGTAGTGATCCGTGTGGAGGTGGGTCACCAGGGCGCCGTCCACCTTCCCCACCCCGTTTGCCAGAAGATAGGGCCGCAGGGTCCTCCTCCCCACGTTGGTGGTATCGCTTCCTCCCCCGTCGAAAAGGTAGTTTTTCCCGCCGGTCCGAAGATGAAAACAGTCCCCCTGCCCCACATCCACGAAGATCCCGTCCATCCGGCGAAATCCGTCGTCGGAAGCCACCTGGATCAGGGCCGCTCCCATGCAAAGGCAGAGGAGCCCTGCGGTGACCTGCCTTTTGGTCCCCCGGTGGATCCATAGCCTTCCCTCTTCCGACCCAAAGGCAAGGAGACCTCCATAAAAGAGCAGAAGGACCCCGAGGGGCGGGCTGGGAATGAGATGGGCCGTCACCCCGTCGATCCGGCCCAGATCGTTTAAGCGGATCATCATCTGGCACAGGATGGCCGAGGGCTCATCCAGGAGGATCCCGGCAGGCGGCAGGATCAGGGACAGGACTCCGGCGGGAACGATGATCCCGGCGAAAAAGACCACGGGCACATTCAGAAGGACCGCAACCAGATTGAAGGTATTGAACCGGTAGATGATGTAGGGGCCCAGGCCAATCTGGGCGGCAAGGCTGGCGAGAAATACACCGGAATAGGATCTTTCGATCCAGGGATAGAGCATGGAAAGAGTCAGGACGGCAAGAAAACTCATCTGAAACCCCAGCTGAAGGAGGATCAGGGGATCAATGATGAGGCATCCAAGGGCTACCCCGTAGGCTGCGCTGGCCAGATCGTACCTTCTTCCCGTCATCTCCCCAAAGGCGTGGAGGATGACCATCACCACCGCCCGGACCACCGACGGGGACCATGAGGACACCATGGCGTAGGCGGCAAAGAACAGGATCATGAGCAGGAAGAATGCGGTCCGTCCTCTTCCCCGGCTTATCCCCGGAAAGCCCGCGCCCAGCAGCTTCCACAGGGTCAGGATGGTCCCGTAGAGGATCCCGATGTGAAGGCCGCTCACCGCCAGGATGTGAGCCGTTCCGTTCCGGCGGAAGGTTTCCAGGATCTCCTCATCCATCTCCCCCGTCTCTCCGAAAAGGATCCCCCGCATCATGGCGGCGGTCTGGTGGTCCGTTCTTTGTTCCAGCCTGTTGAAATAGATTTCCTTTTTCTTCCAGATGCATTGGGTGATCTTTGTTTTCAGGGACAAGGACCGTGGGACGAGCTGGATCGACTCTGTGTACAGGGTAGTATGGATCCCCTTGGTCCGCAGATGGAGCCGGTAATCGAAGCAGCCGGGATTTCGCTTTGGAGACGGGCAGCGGAGGGTCCCGGAGAATTTGACCCGATCCCCGGGAAGGAGACGGTCCCCCTCTTCTCCCGGGGAGTCATCGTATGTCTCCGGAGCTTTATCCTCCGCCGTCACCAGGATCTTCTCCTTTGGGATGCTCCGGTCATCCACCTTATCTGCGGCAACGGTCAGGCGAATCCGGGGCTCTCCTTCCGGGGATTCCCGTCTTTCCATGGTCTTGACGATCCCCTGGATCCGAACGGTCCGGTCCTCGTATTCGGCAAGCTGCGACTGTTCCAGTTCCTGAAGGATCATGTGGAGGCCGCAGAGGAAGTACCCGGCCATGATCAGGGCCAGGAGAAGGGTCCTCTCACGCCGCGTATCCGGGTCTCTCCATTCCTTCCGGTCCTTCCTCTTCAGTCCCACCCATATCCCCAGAAGGACCAGCCCTGCGGCCCACGGTAACACCCCCATCCCACGGGCGATCAGGATGGATGAAGCGGATGTCAGGGCAACAAAAAACAGGGGCCGTCTCACGGGAGAACCCATACTCTCCTCCGGGGCCGCTCGCCTCTCTCCGCTCTTTGCTCATCCGCTCGTTCAGGTGGTTTTATTGTATCAAATTGCCATTATTTGTCAATCATGTCATTAATAACCATCATTGTGTTTTTTTCGTGTAATCGTGTATTTCAGGGACAATATATGGTATACTACTGACGTGTATGTAACGAACGTCGGGTCCGGCGTGACCGGTCCGATGCCTTTGTAGTAGAAAATTGGAGGACATTATTTTGGCCGACAACAACGAACGCTATACCAACGATGCTACCGATAATCACTTCTATATACGGGAAGCGCTGCAAAACGGGATCGACGATCCCGGGATCGTCCCGGACGGCGATGAGCCGACGGAAGAATTCCTGGAAGCCGCTGATCTGACGGAGACCTCTGAAGTGACGGAAGACGAAGTGGCCGAAGAACCGGAAGTGCCTGTTGACGTTCCCGTGGCGGAAGAGCCCGCGGACGCTGCGAAAGCAGAAGAACCCGCCGAAGATCCTGAAGTGGATGCCATGGTGGGCGCTGCCGTTCCCGAAGAATTTGCGGATGAGAACACAGCGGATGAAGTTCCCGAGGCCGAGGAAACCGAGATGGCTTCCGACGAATCCGAAGAACCGGCCGATGAGGCGGATGACACGGAGACAGCCGAAGACGAAGAGGATG
>CADBQT010000219.1 GCA_902796875.1 uncultured Eubacteriales bacterium | reverse complement strand
CTGTGGGTGTGATACCATGAGGAACATGGAGAATTCGGCGATGACAAAACAGCGCAAAGCGGACCTGTCCCTGGTCCTTCTGACCTTCTGCTGGGGCGTGTCCTACTATACGATGGACCTGGTCCTGACGGAGATGGATCCCTTCACGCTGAACGCGTGGCGGTTTCTCGGCGGCTTCGCCATTGCCGCCGTCTTTTCACTGCCCAGACTGCGGAAAGTCAGCCGGAAGACGATGAAATACGCTTTTCTCATCGGCGTGTCCCTGGTGTTCGTCTACATCGGCGCCACCTTCGGCGTCAAGTACACCTCCCAGTCCAACGCCGGTTTTCTCTGCGCCATGGCGGTGATCTTCACCCCCATCCTCCAGTTCATCGTCAAGCGGGTCGTCCCGGAACGGAAGCTTTTCATCGTGATCCTCATGTGCGTTGCCGGGATCGCCCTTATGACCTTAAACGAGGAACTGCGCATCGCCAAAGGAGATCTCCTCTGCCTGATGTGCGCCTTTTCCTACGCCATCGATCTGATGCTGACGGAAAAAGCCGTCCACGATCCGGAGGTGGACCCCTTCCAGCTGGGAGTTTTTCAGATGCTGTTCAACGGGATCTTCATGCTGATCCTGGCCCTTATCTTCGAGACGCCCTGCGCGCCTCAAACCATGCCGGTTTGGCTGGGGACCCTCTTCCTGCTGGTCTTCTGCACGGGCATCCCCACCATCGTTCAGTGCATCGCCCAGCAGTACACCACGCCCACCCACGTGGGGGTCATCTTCTGTCTGGAGCCGGTCTTCGCCGGGATCGTCGCCTTCCTGTTTGCCGGAGAGGTGCTCCTGCCCCGGGCCTATTTCGGCGCCTTCCTCATGCTGGCCGGACTGATCCTCATGGAAGTCGACCTGCCCCGACGCAAAACCGGGACCCATTGATCCCCTCGAGAGAAATCGATCCTCCCTGAAGCATCTCCAGGCCCCGGCTCTACCGCTGGCGTCGCAGTTTTTGTGTTTTATGAATTTCCTTATTCTTCCATTTCTCCGTACGCGTCGATCTCCAGGCTGCTGTTGGTCTTCTCGTAATCCACGGTGATGGAGTTGCCCTTATCGTCCTCCCCGTCGAAGTAGTCCTCGTCGCTCAGATCGGTTTCTGTGAACCCGGCCTCCTTTGCCTTTGCAACGTAGGCGTCGAAGTCCTCCTGGGTCACTCCGTACACGTAGACGTTGAGGGAATTGATGTTCTCATAGGCCTCGGCCTTGTACACGTGGCCCTCCGGCTTGGGGACGATCTTGGCGATGGGGATCTTGGGCCATGTGTTCAGCTCCCCGGTCTGGGTGTCGATCTTCCACTTGTCGTCGGGGATGTCGTAGTAGGCTACGTAGGCGGTGTTCTTGTCGATCACGAGCACGGTCAGTTCCACCGGCTCCATGAGCTCGAACTCCTCTTCAGTGGGGGAATCGTACCAGGTGTAATCCCCGAACCCAACGGCCAGGGGAATGTTGGATGCGGTCCCGCCGGAGGGGATCAGCTCGTCCCTCTGTCCCCGGAGCATCACATCCGCCGTCGTCTCCCCGTCGTTGGCGTAGTCCTTGTGCTTCTCCATGAAGCTGTCGAACACGGAAAGCTGTTCCTCCGTCACGTCCGCCTTGGGCCTGTATTTGATCTCCGCCCCCAGCAGATCGTATTTGGAATTATTTGTCAGCGTCAGGGCGTAGCAGTCGAGGCCCTCGATCTTGGCCTCGTCCACGTCCCACTCGAAATCCTCGATGTTCATGTCCTTTGCGGTAAGGCCGCCTGCCGCCGGGGCCGCGCTTCCTCCCGATCCGCCGGAGTCTCCCCCGCCGCACGCCCCAAAGGCAACGATCATCCCGATGCAAACCACCGCTGTTACGATCTTCTTCATCATCTTTACCTCCCCTCACTCTGCGATCTGCCGGATGTACTCCCGGATCAGCTCGTTCAGTGCCGCCGCCTCCCGCTCGTCAAGATTCTCATCCGGCGTGATGAGATCCGTTCCCGAGGAGATCTCCAGCACCTCCGCCACAAAGATCCGCTGGTCCAGCTTCTCCCTTTCCTTTTTCATCTTGGCCAGAGTGTCCATAATGGTCCTCCGATAACTTTCCTCGTCTCCGATGGCCGCCCTCGCCTCGTCCATGGTCACCCCCATGTACCGAAGGAGGAGCAGCCTCTTCAGATCCCAAATCGCTTCATCATCATACAGCCACTGACGCCGGCCGCTCGTTTCCTGTTTCGTCGGCGACAGGATCCCCTTCGCGTGGTAGTAGCGAAGGGCGCTCTCCGTAACGCCGACCATCTGCATTACTTCTCTGATCGTCCATAGTGACATTGCAAACCTCTCTTTCCTACTGTACATCTCGTCGTTACAACGAGGTCAATACCCGAAATGCATCTTTCTCACTATGGGCTTTGTTTTTTTCGCGAATGGGGGTGGGGCTCCGAGCTTTCTCCCCCTCTCCGCGCTTACGCCTCCTCTCTGCGCTTCCGCCTCCTCTCTGCGTTTCCAGCTTTTGGCAATTCTCGCAGTTTCCCGCAAATCCTTCCGGAAGTGTTCGATTCGAAGGGTCTGCAAAGGCACCGGGAGGCCTTTTTCCCCCGAAATCGAACACTTTTTTCTGTGCAAAAGAAAAGTTACAAGAAATAGGGCTCAAAACCTGTAAGTTTTATCCCCGCCAGAAAAAAACATCAAAAAAAAGGCTTCTGAGCCCCAAATCGAGGCTTCAGAAGACCTGCGACCTAACACTTTTCAGCCTGCCGAAAAAAAGTGTCAGCTTCCGACCCGGCCTGCCTGAAACGGACATGGAAAAAAGGCCTTACGGCCTTTGATCCTTGTTCAATCCTGATAGAAGAATGCGACGAACAGCGTCAATGCGATTACGACCCAGATCATGATCACACCTTACGGCCTACTGGTCCAGGACGCACCTTGTCTTTCTTTGTCATTTTGGCCTCCTTTCTCTCGGCTTCCGGCCTGAGCTATATCGTAAACCCCTTTGTGATTCTATGATACTTCACCTGGATCTGGAATGGAATAGCCGTAGGACCTCTGGAGGCCAAATCCGTAAATAATTACGTTTTTATGGTCCAAAAAAAAGAGACCGCTTCCCTGGGGAGAAACAGTCACCACGTATTGTAATATGGGTTTGCCGGTGGTATAATGGTGCCGGCGAGATCGAGTTACTCGGTCGCTTAGTTTCTAAGCCGCCTTAGCCTTGGGCTTTGGCGGTTTTACCTTTTACGGCAATCGTGATTCGAATGCGATAGTCCAATAGACTGATCGTTATTCTCATACACACCACCTCCCCTCGTACTAACCCGGACCCCTTTTG
>CADBQT010000218.1 GCA_902796875.1 uncultured Eubacteriales bacterium | reverse complement strand
GGATCGAAGGCCGGACCGTTGTATCGGACGGTGACGACGGTCTTCTCTTCTCTCTCCATATACTCCACGACCACGTGGATCTTTGGCTGTTCCAATCTGGGCAGCAGGATCTGGATGACCAGTTCCTCGATGGCGGACCGGATCCGCCGGGCCATCTTGGGCGGGATCTGATGCTTGCTGCAGTAGCGGTCGATCTCCGCGTCTTCGCCCAGGAAGTCGTAGGATCTGCTTTCGATCAGAAGTTCCAGGACCTTCAGCTGATGGATGAAGCGACGGGTCTTCTCTTTTTTCGGGTGATCGAAGATCTCTTCCGGTGTGCCGTCTTCGTAAATGCCCCCCTCGTCCATGTAGAACACTCGGTTGCAGATGGAGCGGGCGAACCGCATCTCATGGGTCACGATCATCATCGTCTTGCCCGTATCCGTCAGGTCCCGGATGACCGCCTCCACCTCACCCACCATGGTGGGGTCCAGAGCGCTGGTGGGCTCATCGAACAGGATCACATCCGGATCCATGGCCAGGGTCCTGGCGATGGCCACCCGCTGTTTCTGGCCGCCGGATAGCTCTTCCGGATACCGGAGCGCCCGGTCCGCCAGCCTGACCCGGTGGAGCAGTTCCATGGCCCGGTCATACGCTTCCTGTCTGCTCAGGCCCAGAAGCTTTATCGGCGCATACATGATGTTTTCGATCACGGTCAGGTGGCCGAAGAGATTGAAGGACTGAAATACCATCCCGATCTTGCGGCGGACCTTGTTCTCGTCGTATCCCGGCGCGTTGATCTCTTCCCCATCGAGAAGGATCTTTCCATCCGTAGGGGGTTCGATGAGATTGATGCACCGCAAAAGGGTCGACTTGCCCGTGCCGGAAGGACCGATCACCGAAATGATGTCCCCTTCATCGATCACCGCGTTCACATCTTCCAGCGGCGTGCCCGCTTCGAAGGATTTTCTCATATGGATCAATTCAATCATTTGTCTTAATTCCTTTCAGGACATCTTCTCTCTTCCGGCGCTTCGGATCGATCCTGAGCTCGACTCGGTTGACGATAAAGATCAGGATCCCGGCGATGAGGAAGTAGATGATCGCCACGGAGATCAGTGGGAAAAACGCCTCGTATGTCCGGCTTCTGACGATGTCGCCTACCCGGGTCAGGTCCTCCACCGCGATGTATCCCACCACCGCAGTGGCCTTGATCAGGGTCACCAGTTCCGCTTTGTAGGACGGCAGGAAGATGGTCAGGGCCTGAGGCATCACCACGCCGAAGAACGTCTGCAGATCGGAGAATCCCAGAGCCCGGGCCGCTTCCAACTGGCCCCGGTCGATGGCTCCCACGCTGGAGGTGAGCATACCGTAAACAGCCGCTCCGAAGGTGATGGTGAATGCGACGACGGGAACGAAGATCTCGGAGACCCGCACGCTGGCGAAGACAATGTAATAGAGGATCATCAGCAGCACGACCACGGGAAGGCCCCGGATGACCCATATGCAAAGCCGGGTCACTCCATTGGCGATCCGGTTGCCTTTGCGGCAGGCCATGAACACCAGGAACCCTACGATCGTGCCGAAGAATGCGGACAGGATCGTGATCATAATGGTGGTCAGGATACCGCTGAGGAACTTCTTGTACCGATGCTCCCGGACAAAGGTCTTATCCAGGCTTTCCTTCAGCCTGGTCAGGAATCCCCCTGCCTTTGCGGAATCGGGATCGTAGACGGCCACTGCGGCTCCGCCGCTGTAGTAGGGCTCGGAGAATTCCACGCTCTCCTTTCGCTCCTCGGTGATGCCGATCTGATTTCCCGCCAGATCGCATTTGCCGGTGCTGATGGCGGGAATGATCCCGTCGAAAGACATGGTCACGACCTCCAGCCCATAGCCGTATTCTTCGCAGAACCGGGAAACGATGTCGATGTCGTAGCCGACGGTCATATTGTCTTTCATATAACTGAAAGGGGGAGACGTGGATGTGGTGGCCATGCGCAGGACACCGTTGGGCCCGGGCAGCTTCGTGTAATCCACCGCCAGTTCCCCGGCGCCCTCTTTCGCCATCCAGTTCTTATCGATCTTTTCCAGGGTCCCGTCTTCTTTGATCTTTTCGATGTATTCGCTCAGCTTGCCGCACATCTCCTTGCCTTCGTCTGTCTTGGGGAAGGCGATGGCAAGTTCGAAGGGCTGCAGGTATCCGTCGAAGATCCGCAGCTTGTCTCCGTTTTGGGCGTTGTAATAGATGATGGAACAGTCATCCTCGGCGATGGCGTCCACCTTGCCCATTTCCACTGCCGTGAACAGGTCGGTCATGGTGTTGAAGTACAGAAGTTCCGCCTTGGGCATCTTCTTCTCCACGTTGGGCCCGTGGATGGTGCCGTTGACCACGCCGATCCGGTACTTGGGATCGTTCAGCTGCTTGTACGAGGTGATGCCCGCCATGGGGTCTTCTTTCTCCTCCGCTCCGCATCCGCTCAGAACGACGGATGCGGCGAGAAGACACAGGGTGATGGTGATGATGAGTACTGTCTTTTTTCCGGTCATGCTGCTTTATCTCTCTGTGGATAATCGGTCACATAAAAAAGTAAGCTAAATCTATACTATGAGTTTGTCCTGCTTTTACTATAATCACAAATCACCCCCTGTCAATAACTCCGAAGGATGATTTCACTTTACGCTTCGTTCACCTCTTTTCGCCCGTCGTAGTGAACGACAAAGCTGTCATTAAACACTGTTTTTCCTATACATTTGCCGATATCGGGCAAACAATACAGCCCCTATTCTATTATTTCTTGTAAAGGCATTCAACTCCGAAATTCCTTACGCAAAAAGTGATGGTTTTAAAATAATTACTTCTGGATTTCAACGGATCCGGGCCGGTCGGCTCCGAGATGCATGGGTATGCATTGGTCGCCAGGCCGAGGGTCGCTCAGGATGTACAATCTTGCGGTTTTTCCAACCGTTTCGTGATCAGGTTGCGGTCTGCAGCGCCCCGGAAGGCCTTTGCAAAGGCAATGGCCTCACAATCGTTGTAATATAAAAATAGAATTCTCATATTGTCACTTTTTGCGTGGCGATTTTCCAGATCCTCAGAACTTACAAACGGGTCCGCATAAATATGCCGCTCTGACGAATAAATATTCTGCCCCCCTCTCGTCGAACGAAAAAAGAGGCGCAGAGCCTCTTTTGAATCACCTGAACTCCGGGTCGTCCAGACCTTTCCAGCCGAATCGGACGATGGAGACCACCACCGATGCCAGAATCACCAGCTCCGTGAGTATCCCGCCATAGGCCTTGGTGATCAGGTCATACAGCATCCAGGCCGGAGACACACAGACCAGCTCCGACAGGCGGATCATCTTCGCACTGTTTGTCCAGAACATGAAAGTCCCCACGGAGAATGCGATGAAGGGGAGCAGATCGAGCCAGCCGTTCCAGGTGACGAACATATAGATCAGACTGGGTACGCAGAACAGCGGAGCGCAGCCCTTCCATCTAAGCCAGCTCCACGATTCATATTTCAGCAAAAGCAGGTTCCGCACGATCTGCATTCCCATATTGAAGAGTCCGCCGGTCGCACCCAGAAGATAAAACTGAAGACCATAGAACACATTGGCCACCGACTGGATCACATACAGCGCCCGGTTCGATTTGATCTGAAACGAAATGATGAAACAGATTGTCGATAAAACGCCAAATGCGTTGGCGATGATTATGGTCATATGCTCTTTCCTCTACTCCATGAACAGGGGCGTGGAGTAGTATCTGTCCCCGCTGTCCGGCAGGATGACCACGATGGTCTTGCCTCGGTTCTCCGGTTTCTGCGCGTATTCCATCCCGGCGTGAAGGGCTGCTCCCGCAGAGATGCCCACGGAGATCCCCTCCGTCCTGGCCAGGTATCGGGCCGCCTCGAAGGCATCCTCGCCGGAGGCACGATAGATCTCATCATAGACTTCCGTATCCAGAACATCCGGGGCGAATCCTGCGCCGATCCCCTGGATCGTATGGGGCCCGGCTTTGCCCTCGGACAGGAACGGGGAATCCTCCGGTTCAAGGGCGACCACCTTCACATTGGGATCCTGGGATTTGAGATATGCTCCCGTCCCCGTCACGGTGCCGCCTGTGCCCACCCCGGCGATGAGGATATCCACCTCGCCGTCCGTATCCCGCCAGATCTCCGGGCCGGTGGTCGCCTTATGGATGGCCGGGTTGGCCGGATTGACGAACTGGCCGGGGATGAATCCTCCGGGGATCTCCTCCGCCAGCTCCTCTGCCTTTGCGATAGCCCCCTTCATCCCCGCGGCCCCATCGGTGAGAACGATCTCTGCGCCGTATGCCTTCAGGATGTTCCGCCGCTCTATGCTCATGGTCTCCGGCATGGTCAGGATCGCCCGATATCCTTTGGCCGCCGCGATAGCCGCCAGGCCGATCCCCGTGTTGCCCGATGTGGGTTCTATGATCACGGACCCCTCTTTCAGGATGCCCTTTTCCTCTCCATCCTCGATCATGGACCTGGCGATCCGGTCCTTGATGCTCCCCGCCGGGTTGAAATACTCCACCTTCATGAGAAGCCTCGCCTCAAGACCCAGATCCTTCTCGATATTGACCGCTTCGACCAGGGGGGTGTTCCCGATCAGATCCACGATCCCTTTATAGATTTTCGCCATGATGAATTCCTCCTTAATCCTCTATTGTTTATCATTGTACCATAATTGACGGTTAGTATTTCTCCCGGAATTCATATATAATAAAAATGTTAGAATATTTTGAACAGTACCCACTGTATTTGAGAGGAGAAAAACCATGCTGTACGGGGAGAGGAGCAAGGAAAGGTATAAGAAAGCCAGAGGACTCGCCATCGATGCCAGCCGGGCGAAGCACGAAATGGAGATACCCAAGTATCGACTGAACAAAGTGCCCATGATGGCCAGCACGGCCAAGTCCCTGATCGAAAGTCTGCTGCTGGACGAGGGAAATTCCAGACAGAACATGGCGACCTTTTGCCAGACCCATATGGAGAAGGAGGCTACGGAACTGATGGCGGAGACCCTGGACAAGAACGCCATCGACAAATCCGAGTATCCCCAGACCGCTGAGCTGGAGAACCGCTGCGTCAATATTCTGGCGGACCTGTGGAACGCCCCGAAGAAGGGGGAGTATCTGGGAACGTCCACCATCGGTTCCAGCGAAGCCTGCATGCTCGCCGGAATGGCCATGAAGTTCCGCTGGCGGAATCAGGCGAAAGCTAAGGGCATCGACGTGGAGACCCTGAACCCCCGGCCTAATCTGGTCATCAGCGCCGCCTATCAGGTATGCTGGGAGAAATTCTGCGTGTACTGGGATGTGGAAATGCGCACCGTTCCCGTCGCCAGGAAAAAACTGACCCTGGACCTGGACCATGTGATGGACTATGTGGACGACCACACCATCGGCATCATCGGGATCCAGGGAACGACCTATTCCGGCGATTACGACGACATCAAAGG
>CADBQT010000217.1 GCA_902796875.1 uncultured Eubacteriales bacterium | reverse complement strand
CTCGTCGGCCATCTCCAGCTGACGGGCGATCTCCGAAAAATCGGCGTCGGCCAGGCCGGTGACCTGAAGATTCACCACGTCCTCCTCGGTGCCGGCCAGTTCGAAGTGGGTGGTCATCAGAGTGATGTACTCCCGGTCCTTCAGATGGTCGATGATGCTCCGGGTCAGGGCCAGACCCTCGGAGGGGTTCGTCCCTCCGGCGATCTCGTCGATGAGGAGCATAGCTCTTTCCCCGCTGTCCTCCAGCATCTTCTTCAGTTCCTCCATCTCGCTGCCGAAACTGGAGAGTCCCCGTTCGATGGACTGACTGTCCCCGATGAGGATCCGCACCGTGGTGGAAAGGCCGATCCTGGCCGTCCTGCAGGGTACCTGCAGCCCGTACTGGGCCATGAGCATGACCATTCCCGCCAGCTTCAGAGAAACGGTCTTGCCTCCCATGTTCGCTCCCGTGATGCAGCTGACTCCGTCGGCCAGTTCCAGGGAGATGGGACAGTAGCTGCCGCCGCTCTTATGGAGGATCTCCTCCACCTGCAGCTGTCTTCCGTCCTCGAATGCCAGAATGTGTTCCGTCACGATCTCGGGAGTGATGCAGTTCTTCTTTTCCCCATACTCGGCTTTGGCGATGGCCAGATCCAGCTGGCCGATCCTGCGGACGGCGTCCTCCAGGATCTTCGCATGGCCGGCCACGTGGGCCGTAAGGGTGCGCTGGACCTTGTATTCCTCCCGTTCGATCTGTTCGGCCAGCTCCTCCGCTTCACGGATGAGCCGATCCCCCTCCTCGTTGGAGGCCAGCTTCCAGGTGACGGACATATAGTCCTCCGCCGCCTTTTCCAACTCGGGGATGGATTCCAGCAGGGCCAGACGGTCCGTCTCGCCTTTGTTGACCCGGATCTCGAACTTGGGGGTGAGGACGATGCCATGCTCTTTTTTCAGAGCTGCTGCACTCTCCTTCTGTATTCTTCTTCCCTGCTTTTCCGTGTCCTTTTTCTTCCGGCGGAGCTCCGCCAGTTCCTCGGAAAAGCTGTCGTAGATGAAGAAGGTGCTGATCCTCCCGCCGTCGGGATCCAGGATATCCAGCAGCTTGGTGCAGTCCCCGGGTACGTACTCGGGAGGGAATCCCACGATCTCGTTCATCTTACGGAGCTTCTCCATCTGCAAAAGCAGGATCTTCAGTTCGAAGAGCTCCACCACAGACAGCACGCTGTCTTTGCTCTTTTCGATGGTCAGGGAGTTGTCCTTGACCAGCATGAGGATCTCTTTCAGTTCCCCGGTGCGGGAAGCATCCTGACCCAGGATCTGACGCATGGACTCCACGCGTCGGAATACTTCCCGAAGGTCCTCCTCCTCTCCCGGCAGGAACGGGGTGATCCCCTGAAGAGCTTTTCTACCGTAGGGAGTCAGGATGTTCAGGGATGCCAGAACGTGCTCCAGTCCGGTTTCCCGTTTTACTTTTTCCGTTGCCAGTTCCTTCTGCATCTTGCTCCTACTCCATCACGTCGATCACCGGCAGATCACCCAGGGCAGCCTCCATAGCTTCCACCAGGGCCCGCTGATCGAAACGGTAGCCGAGAGGCGACGTGGGGTTGACCGTGACCGCTGCCACGTGGATAGCCTCCAGCACTTTGATCCTAAGCCCCCGCTTTCTCATCTTCCGCCAGAGCGCCGGCGAGAAAAAGATCCTCGTGGCGTCTCTTAAGACGAATTCCACCTCTCTCAGTTTTCGCGGGTCGATGCCTTCGATGGATCCCGGGGTAAATGCTCCGGGGAGGAAGACGTGGCTCACCTCTTCATCCAGTTTGGCTGAAAGCTCCTTGCCCGCATCCAGGCCCGTCTTCAGTTCCAGCACCTCCGCCTTGCCCCGACGAAGAAGAAGGATCTGATCTCCACGGGCATGCCGGGAGATCTCCTCCCGGATGTCCCCTTCCTCCAAAGCCGGCAGACGGTAAATGTCCACCGTATGTGCCGTCTCCTCCACGACGCTGTTCATCTGCCGGGACAGGACAGCCCCTGTGGACAGGATGATGGCGTCGGAAGTCTCCGGCGCAGCGATGGACTTCCGGTCGATAGCTCCGTCGATGAGGATGACCTGCGCCCCAAGGGCGAGCATCTTCTGACAGAGTTCTTCGTGATTGGCGTTGATCACCGGACCGGCGACCTGCACGTACCCGGCGGTACGCACCCGGCAAATGAGGATGGGTCCCAGGGAGGATCCGAATCTGGTCTCCTCCATGATCTCCAGTCCGGCATCCGCCAGAGGATAGAGCTGGACCGGGACAGAAACCAGCGTGTCCTCCTCCAGGTAGATGCTCGGTTTTTCCGTTCCTGTCACCAGGTCTGTACGTTCACCGTCTCTTCCCGTGGAGGTGACGCCGCAGACGATCCCTTCGTCCATGGCCTCCTCCAGGAGGTAGTTCAGCGTCGTGGTTTTGCCGGCGTTTTTGGCCATTCCGACGATGGCTATTCTCTTGTACTTTTCCGACAGTTCACGAAGCATGCTTTTCCGTCCGGGGCCTTTTGGATAGTCTGCGGGATCAGGCAACCTGATCCCGCAGCAAGTGGTTTATTTCTTGTTTCTTTCGTGGCGCATGAGGCCCATGGGTTCCATGGACATTCTGTCACCTTCTGCCAGTCCGGCAACGCCTTCGTAGCGGTACTCATTGACCGGCTTGCAGTTCTCGTAGCTGCACTGGAGCTTCGGAAGCTGAGTCGGCTCGGTGTAGGTGGTGATGACGCCTTCGTAGTTTCTCAGGATGACTCTCTCCGGAGTCTGGGAGATGACGTACTGAGGCATGACCGGAGTCTTGCCGCCGCCTCCCGGAGCGTCCACGACGAAGGTCGGGACCGCATAGCCGGAGGTGTGTCCCCGGAGTCCTTCGATGATCTCGATGCCTTTGGATACCGGCGTACGGAAGTGCTCGATGCCCATGGACAGGTCGCACTGATAGATGTAGTAGGGCCGGACTCTGTTCTTCACCAGGTGGTGCATCAGGTTTCTCATGACATGAACGTCGTCATTGACGCCTCTGAGGAGCACCGTCTGGTTGCCCAGGGGGATACCTGCATCCGCCAGCTTGCGGCAGGCTTCCATGGCTTCGGGAGTCATTTCCTTGGGGTGGTTGAAGTGGGTGTTCAGCCAGATGGGATGATACTTCTTCAGCATGGCGCAAAGCTCATCCGTGATCCTCTGGGGCATGACCACGGGAGTTCTCGATCCGATACGGACGATCTCCACGTGGTCGATCTTGCGGAGCTCGCTGATGATGTACTCCAGCACATCGTCTTCGACGCAGAGAGCGTCGCCGCCGGAAAGCAGGACGTCTCTGACCACGGGAGTTTTCCGGATGTAGTCGATGCACGCGTTGATGTCTTCCATGCTCCGGGCTCCATCGGTCTCACCGGCCACTCTTCTTCTGGTGCAGTGGCGGCAGTACATGGAGCACTGGTCCGTGAT
>CADBQT010000216.1 GCA_902796875.1 uncultured Eubacteriales bacterium | reverse complement strand
CTCCTCAGCGGAGGTGATGCAGTTGATGCCCTGCTCCAGGATGAACTTCATTCTCGGGAAAGCTTCCTTGGTGAAGGAGTCGGTGCAGAGGATGACGATATCGGCAGCGCCCGGCTTGATGATCTCTTCGGGAGCTTTGATGATGACATCTTCTCTGTCGCCCTTTTCCGTCTTGATGTACTCATACATGGAGTGGCCCTGCTTGCGCTCTCTGCCAGCTACGCCAACGATATCCACGCCCTGCTTCGACAGCAGCATGTCCGCGACACCGCCGCCCATTGCGCCAAGACCCCAAATGATTACTTTTACGTTTTCCATGTCTTTCTCCTTTTCCACATAAGATTACGATGGTTTTTAACTTTGCTCATTATATGTAGCAATTGCTGTGCCAAGTAGTTCCTCTCTTTTGCAAAGGCAGGGGAACCCCCGTTTTCCAATGTTTCAGACAATTCTCCCCTGCGGGCCCTCCGGATTTTTCGGCCAGTTTCTGGAAAAATGCGCAAAAAAAATTGCACCTTAACGCAAATATATTTGCATGAAGGCGCAAAGGCTGTCCGGCCAGGGCTTCATTTCCTCAACCGATGCCGTATTTTCTGATCTTGTGCTGGAGGTTCTGGCGCAGCATCCCCAGGTCTCTGGCCGTTTTGGAGACGTTGCCTCCGTTGGCCGCCAGGTTCTGTCGGATCACCGTCTTTTCGATGTCCTGCAGGTATCCGGACAGGGTCTCCTCACCCCGGGCAAACTCGGCGATGAAGGGGGATGCCTTCCGGTAGCCCTCGGGGATGTAGATATCGTCCGGCTCCAAAGTCTCTCCCCTCGCCGCCATGGACACGGCGGTGGTCACGATGTTTTCCAGTTCCCTCACGTTTCCCGGATAGTCGTGGTCCATGAGCTTTTCCATGGCTTTGTCGGAGACCACCCGGATGTTGGTCCCGTACTCTTCGTTGGCTTTGCTCACGAAGTACCGGGTCAGGAGGGGAATATCGCTTTTTCTCTCCCGAAGGGACGGGATGTAGATGCCGATGACGTTGAGCCGGTAGTAAAGGTCCTGGCGAAGGGCTCCCTCTGTGATGAGTTTTTCCGGGGGCTCGTTGACGGCGGCGATGATCCGCACGTCCACCAGAATGTCTTTGCTTCCTCCCACCCGGCGGATATACTTCTCCTGCAGCACCCGCAGCAGCTTGCTCTGCAGCTCGTAGGGCATGGCGCTGATCTCGTCCAGAAAGAGGGTCCCTCCGTTGGCCTGTTCGAACAGGCCGGCCCGGTCGATGGCCCCGGTGAATCCCCCCTTTTCCGTACCAAAGAGGATGCCCTCCAAAAGGCTTTCCGGAAGGGCCGCGCAGTTTTGGGCCAGGAAGGGCTTGTCGTGGCGTATGCCGCCGTAGTGGATGCTCTGGGCGAAGAGCTCTTTGCCGGTCCCCGTCTCTCCGTAGATGAACACGGACGCCCGGTTTCCCGAGGACCGCTTGGCCCAGTCGATGGCCCGGACAAAGGCGGGGTCTTCCCCGATGATGTCCGTAAAGTGGTACTTCTTGGGGCCTGAAGGCTTGGGCGGTCTGCCCTTTTCAGGCAGGCGCTTTCCCCGGGTGTCTGCGGAGATGCTGTCCTGAAGTTTCAGGATGGTATCGCTCATGGCCTTGATGTCGGTGATGTCCCGAGCGATCTCCATGGCCGCCACCACCTTGCCATCGACGATGATGGGAATGGTGGTGTTGATGGTGGTGACTTCCTTGCCGTAGATGTTCCGGTAGGTCTGCTGCTTGTTTCGGATCTCCCGCCGGCGGGTCAGGGCCTGATACAGGGTGCTCTCTTCCTCGGGAATGTTGGAAAACACCTCCCGGAAAGGCTTGCCCAGGGCATCTCCCACGGAGATCTTCTCCAGCTGGGCCATGGCTTCGTTATAGATGATGGTCATCCCTTTCGCATCGACGATGTGCATGGCTTCACCCAGCACCTCCGATGCCGCCTGGAGGGTGGCCCGATAATCTTTTCCCCGCATGATGCCTCCTTTGGCCTGCCGGCGCTTTCCCGGGTCAGGCCTTCGGCCCTATTCTACCACGCAAAAGAATTTGCTGCAAATATATTTGCATGGGCGGTCCCGGGGCTGTTCCCCGAACCGACCTGCCTTTGCGCCCCGGTCTTACCCCTGCTGCTTTTCCAGCCAGCGCACGGCGTAGGAACAGGTGGCTTCCACTTTACCGCCTCTCCGGCCGATCTCTTCCACCGCCGCCTGGACCAGCTGGCCGGCGATGCCCTGCCCCTGAAGACAGGGGTCCACCAGGGTGTGGTCGATGGTGTAGACTCCGGGAGCCGTCTGGGGGAAGGTGATCTCGGCGATCACATTGCCCGCTTCATCTTTGGTATAGATCCGATTGGTCTCGTGAATGAATTCCATGATATCCTCCTTGTCCTTTTCCTGTATTGTACCATAACCACGGTTGAAGTTTGCCCGGGAATGTTCTACAATAGGCGATGTATCGGGACGCCGGTTCGGCCGGCTGCCCGAAGAAAGACCCATGGAGGATGCGCATCGATGCGGCTGAGAAAAGAACTGGACGAAATGCAGGAAAGGGACATCCTGCTCATCGCGAAGATCTCCGACGCCCTGGCCCACCCGGCCCGGATCAAGATCTTTCGTTATATTATGGAAGCAAACAAGGCGAGAACTCAGGTCTGCAACAAGGACCTGGTCAATCACTTCGATTACTCCCAGGCCACCATCTCCCAGCACGTGGCCAAGCTGAAGGCGGCGGGGCTGGTCCAGGTGAAGAAGGTGGATCGGTTCTCCTATTATTACGTCCACCTGGGAGTCTTAAACGACTACCTGACCGCAACGAAGAAGTTCGAGAATATGGAATAAAAAAGGCGCCCCGTGGCGCCTTTCGTTTCTTCTCATTCCCTTATGGAATCGATCCCCTGGTTGGCCAGGGCATCCGCCCGGTTGTTCATCTCCGTGACGTGGCGGAAGTCGGCGAATGAAAAATCGTCCCCGTTCCACTCCCGGAACTTCCCGTACAGTTTATCGAAATCCGTGACCTGACTGTTCAGGTTCACGTGACCTTTGACCCGGAAGAATTCCATCTGGTGCCGATCCAGATAGGGGATCAGCTCCTGCCAAAGATCCTGGTTCTCCACCGGGGTTTTTTTCGCGGTCTTCCAGCCGTTTTCCTGCCAGGTCCGGTACCAGCCTTTGCGAAAACAGTCCATCAGATATCCGCTGTCGGAGAATACCTGGATCCGCTGGCCGTCCTTCTTGATGGCGGCAAAGGCCTGAAGGAGGGCGGTCATCTCCATCCGGTTGTTGGTGGTGTTGGGTTCCGCTCCGAAGAGCTCCTTCTCCACTCCGTTGTACTCCAGAATGGCGCCCCAGCCGCCCAGATTCTCTTCGCTCTGGTTGCCGGCACATCCGCCGTCGGTATAGATTCGCAGTACGCTGTCCTTTTTCATGGTCGTCTCCGTGTGCCGGATGAGTCCGGCCTGATCGAGCATTTACTTGTGGTAGGTCTCTCCCCGGTTGATCTTGAAGCTTCGGTAGATCTGCTCCAGGAGGATGACCCGCATCATCTGATGGGGAAATGTCATGGGGGAAAAGGAAAGCCGCAGGTCCGCCCGCCGGCTCACTTCCTCCCAAAGGCCAAGGGATCCGCCGATGACAAAGTCCACCCGGCTCTTGCCCTGGATCCCCAGCTGGCGGATCTGATCGGCCAGGGCTTCCGAAGAGAGCTCTTTGCCTTTGATCTCCAGGCTGACCACGAAATCCTCCCGGCGGATGTGCCGGAGGATGCTTTCCCCTTCGGCGGCCTTCACCGCCGCTTCGTCGGCAGGCGAGGCGTTGGCCGGCAGAGGACTCTCCTTCACTTCGATGATCTCCACCCGGCAGTAGGGTCCAAGACGTTTCACGTATTCCGCTGCGGCATCCCGCCAGTACTTTTCCTTCAGTTTTCCTACGGCGATGATGTTGATGTTCATCCTACACCTCGAACAGGCTGCTTCGTTCGTCCCGGGAGGCCACCTGGATCCGGGTGTCTCCGCCCACGTAGATCTCCCGTTCCTCCAGGGCGTTCACCACCGCCAGCATGGCCACGTGGGGATCGTTGTTCTCCCGGCTGAGATGCCCCAGGATGATCTGCCGCTTTTTTTCTTTGTCGCCGATGATCCGGCAAAGGCACTCCCCGCAGGAAGCGTTGGACAGATGACCCTCATCGCTGAGGATCCGCTGCTTCACCGGATAGGGGTACCTGCCCATGAGGAGCATCTCCCGCTCATGGTTGGCCTCCAGAAGGAGCAGGTCCGCGTGGGTGATCTCCCCTGCGATCTCCTCGGTGATGTAGCCTACGTCGGTGACGATGCTGATCTGCCGGTCCGATCCGTAGACGGAAAACCCCACCGGCTCCGCCGCGTCATGGGACACAGGGAAAGGCCGGATGGTCAGTGACCCCACGGCAAAGTCCTCCCCCGTGCGAAAGATCCGCCGCTTCTCCTCGGCAACGGGTCGCTCGATGTTCTCCCAGGTGGCTTCGTTGGCGTATACGGATACCTCCGGCAGCCGCTTGGACAGCACCGGCAGGCTCTTGACGTGATCGATATGTTCGTGGGAAACCAGCAGAGCCCGAACCATCTCCCGGGGGGTCCCCGTGTCCTCCAGCCCCTGGAGGATCCGGCGCCCGGAAATCCCGGCGTCCACGATGAGGGCCGTGTCGTCGTCCCGGATCAGATAGCTGTTTCCGCTGCTTCCGCTGGCAAAGGAACAGAATTTCAGACTCATGCTTTACAGGATCTCCTTTGCCAGGGCTTGGTTTTTCCGGATGGTCTCCACCGCCTGGTCCACCCCTTGGGGATCGAACATGGACTCCCGGATCAGGTAGATCCGCTTCAGTTCGTCCTCCAGCTCCGCTCCGTCCATGAGGATCTGGTGGGAACGGTAGTAGTGATGGAGCAGGGCGTCGGAGAAGTCGTTCTGCTTCAGAGCTTCCCATGCGGTGTCCGCCGCCGCCCGGGCCGTGTCCGCCGCAGCCGACAGGCCGTCTCCCCTGAGGGGGAGCATGGACGAGGACGCATCTCCGATGAGGATCAGTCCCGCCGCCGTCTTCTTCATGTTCTGGGTGATGTAGGTCTGCTTGCCTTTGCGCCAGGGGCTGACCCTGCGCGCTCCCGAGAGCATGGAGGATCCCCGGGTGGACCTGGACAGCCAGTCTTCGAACCGCTGCTCCAGATTCCGGTGGCTCTTGCGGCTTCCGTCCGCGTAGTCCACCACCATGCCCACGTTGCAGTATCCCCGGAGCACCCCGCCGTCGCCGGAGGGGAGGATCCAAAGATATCCCGGAGCAAAGGTCCGGTCGAAGAACACGGCCCCGTAAGCGCTGTACTGGCCGATGGCGATGTTCCGGTCGAGGCGCACCCCTTCGAAGTATGCGCTCATGCCGATGGACATGGCTCCCGCCGCCTCACGCATGAGGCCGGCTTCCTTGGCCACGATGGACAGGGCGCCGTCCGCTCCGATGACCACCTTGGCCCGGATCTCCGTTTCCGCGCCGCCGGTCAGGACCTTGACGCCGCAGACTTTGCCCAGTTCGTGGATCAGTCCGGTGACCCGGCAGCCGGGACGGAACTCCGCCCCCCAGTTTACCGCCGTCTCCACCAGGAGCTGGTCCAGTTCTCTTCGTTTCGTTCCGTAACATTCATAGGGCACCAGGGCTTCCCGGCCGCCGTCGCTGACCATAAGCAGCTGGTTGACGAAGACGCTCATCTTGTCCAGACGGTCGGTGATCTCCAGCTGGTTGGCGTGGCGGACGAACTTCTCGGTGATCATGTCTCCGCAGGCTTTGTCCCGGGGGAAGATCTCCTTGTCCAGGAGGAGCACGTCCACTCCGGCCTTGGCCAGGTATGCGGAACAGATCGATCCGGCCGGCCCTGCGCCGACGACGATCACATCTCTTTCGATCCCGTTCATCTCTTCACCTCCGTCGTGGTGGCGGCTGCTCCGCCTGCCTTTGCGCCTCCGGCCTCCG
>CADBQT010000215.1 GCA_902796875.1 uncultured Eubacteriales bacterium | reverse complement strand
TACCCCGGGCAGGGTCTGAAGCTGGCTCAGATCCGCCGTGTTCAGGTTAACCTTGCCGGTGAGAGCTCCTGCGCCGGTACTGCCGGCGGCTCCCGTCGCTTCGTTCACCGTACCTCCGCTTACGGATGGATCCACCGCCTCGCCCCTTTTCGGAATATAGATCTTTTCTCCATCGCTAAGAAGAGCGGCCCGATTTATGGATGTAAGGTCCGCCGACTCCGTCACTCCTCCCGCCTGCTTGATGGCATCTTCCACCCGGCTTCCCTGGGGCAGTTCCGCCAGTTTCGGTTCTTTCACCGCCCCGCCGATATCCACAAAAAGGGTGGCGCTTTCCGTCGGGGCCGGGTCAGCTGTTTCTCCCTCACCATCAGCACCTCCAAGGGCATCTGCCCCGGTCGGCCCCTGCCTTTGCTGGCCGTCAGATCCCTCTTCCTGTATCTCTCCACTTGCGACGTCGCTCAGGACGATGTCCTCTTCCCCCTGATAGACCAGAAAAAACAGGCCGGTGACCAGGACGACCAGGATCACCGCAATGCGAAGGGCCGTTCCCTTGTGGTCCATGACCGCCTCGGTGAGGGATTTCCCGCTCATAATCTCATCCATGATCTCTTTCATAATAAAAACCTCCGGTTACTGTAAATATCTTACATTAACTGGAAGTTATTGTCAATTATAATTGGCATTATTTTACAGAAGCTCGGAAAGAGGCTTATCGAACAGGATCTTCTTTCGCATGATGCTTACGGCGCTCCTGTCCACATCAAGACCAAAGCATTCCAGGACCGTATCCACGATCAGCTCCGGGCTCAGGTTGGATGCGCTGCCCGAATCCAAAAGAGCATCGATGTAGAGTCCCTTTTCCGTGGGCATGAAGGTGATCTCCCGGATCATGGGACGGATGTCCACCTTTTTCTTCTCTTTCTTTTTCTTCTGGCGCTTCCAGGCCGGGATCTCCGGCCGGTCCATATAGGCTTTATGGAGAGCCTCCGGGTCCTTCCCTTCTATGCTGCTTCCGTCTTCTGCCGGGATCTCGATCATGTATTCCGCTGCCACCGTATGGGAGGCCAGGGTCTTCTTCAGGCGATCCGCCCCCAGGCAGTCTTCAAGCTTGATCCCGCCGGGCATGCCGGGGGCCAGCCGGGCCATGATCTCTCCCGGCAGCAGATCGTTCTCCGTTTCGAACTCGATATATTCCCCCATGCTCCAGTATCCTAAAGATAATGGCTGGGCGAAACCCATCTTCGGATGGGGATTGAACCCTTGGGAGTAGGCCAGAGGGATGCCGCTTCTTTTGAAGGCCCGTTTGAACATCCGCATCAGATCCAGGTGGGAAGTGAAGCAGATAGGACCGGTTTTTGTGAATTCCATTATATACTTAGCCATGGCAGAAGCACTCCGTGTATCGATTTACGCCGCATCCGGTGCATCCCTCCCTGCAGTCGGGGGTTGTGCTCCCGGCGAAGGCCCGTTCTCTCTCTTTTTCCAGGTATTCCCGGGACACGAAGGGATCGATGTGATCCCAGGGAAGGACTTCCTCCACCGCCCTCGCTCTGTGGGCGTAGAATTCCGGATCCACCCCTGTATTGGCAAAGGCCTGAGCCCATACCGCATCATCGAAATGCTCCGTCCAGGCATCGAAACGGCAGCCCAGACGGACCGCCTCAAGAAGCACCTTGCCGCACCGCCGGTCACCCCGGGCCAGGACCGCCTCCAGACGGCTGGTGTTGGACTCGTGGTAGTTAAAGGTCACGCCCTTGATCCTGAGCCTTTCCGCCAGATAGTCGTGTTTGGCAATGAACTCCTCCGGCGTGTTCTGAGGTTCCCACTGAAAAGGCGTGTGGGCCTTGGGGACGAAATTGGACACGCTGACGGTGACCCGGAAACGACCGCCTTTGCGGCCCCGGATCTCATAGTTGATATCCACGATCTTCCGGGCGATCTCCGCGATCCCGTCCAGATCCTCCTCCGTCTCCGTGGGCAGGCCGATCATGAAGTACAGCTTGATGGTCTCCCATCCAAGCTCAATGGCCTGGCGGGTGGCGGAATAGATGTCTTCCTCTGTGATGTTCTTGTTGATCACGTCCCGAAGCCGCTGGCTTCCCGCCTCCGGAGCGAAGGTCAGCCCGGACTTCCTATACCCCTGGATCTCGTTCAGCACCTGGAAGGAGAAGGAATCCAGCCGGAGAGACGGCAGCGACAGGGCCACATTTCTTTTTTTGCAAAGGCCCATAAGCTCGGTGGCCATCTCCTCGAACTGGGAATGGTCGCTGGTGGACAGGGAAAGAAGGGACAGTTCGTC
>CADBQT010000214.1 GCA_902796875.1 uncultured Eubacteriales bacterium | reverse complement strand
GGATGTGGACGCCTTCGACGAAGGCTTCCCGCCAAAAGAAAAAAAGAAACTTCCGGGTCAGTTGTTCTGATCGCGAGCGGCGGGGCTGGGCACCTTCGGGGTGAACAACATGCTTCTGACCAGAAAAGGCTGCTGCGGCAGGTTCAACTCCGTCATCACCAACCTGGATCTGGAGCACGATGCTCCCGTGGACGGGGAGCATCACCGGCTCGCCCTGCGCTTTTTGGGACAAATAAGGAGGACCACCATGGAAACATTCGCACAGAAGTTCATGAAGATATACGACCGGAAGATCCTGAGCGGGGAGACCACGTTCAGTCGGTCCGGGATCGACAGAAACGACTTCACCCGCCTTTGCATCGACGGGGAATACGTCTTCTCCAAAGAGGCCCTGGACCGGATCCGGGAGAAGATGCCCCTGACCGATGAGGAGTATGCGGATCTGCTTGCGTTTATCGATTAGCCGCCAGCTTGGCCAGTTCCTCTTCCTCCAGTTCCCGGTAGGCCACCTTGCCCACCAGGGTCGTGGGCAGCTCCTTGCGGAACTCGATGTCATAGGGCATTGCGTATTTGGCAATGTGCTTGCGCGCGTATGACAGGAGTTCTTTTTTTGTGTGCTTGTCGGGGGAGACCCCATCCTTGAGCATGACGAAGGCCTTGACTTTCTGCATCCGGTAGTCGTCGGGAACGCCGATGACGCAGCTCATGTGGACCTTTTCGTGGGCGTCGAAAATGTTTTCAAGCTGTGCCGGATAGATGTTGTAACCGGAGCTGATGATCATCCTCTTCATCCTGCCCCGGAAGTAGATGAAGCCCGCCTCGTCCATGCAGCCCAGATCCCCGGTGTAGACCCACTTGAGGCCGTCCTCGTGGACCCGCAAAGTCTTTTCCGTTTCCTCGGGCAGATCCATGTATTCTTTCATGACCGAGGGGCCGGCGATCAGGATCTCGCCTTCCTCGCCGTAGGGCAGTTCCTCATCCGTATCCGGCTTGACGATCTTGTAGTAGGTGTCCGGAAAGGGGATGCCGATGCTTCCCTCTCTGATCTGGTTGGGGGGCGTCAGGCAGGAGGCGGTCACGCACTCCGTGGTCCCGTAGCCCTCCCGGATCTGGATGGACGCGTTATGGGAATAGAGGAAGTGGTCGAACTTCTTCTTCAGCTCCACCGACAGAGAATCTCCGCCGGAAAATACGCCCTTCAGGCAGGACAGATCCGCCCGTTTCATGGAGGGCAGGCGAAGGAGCGCCTCGTAGAGAGTTGGCACTCCGGCAATGAAGTTGCACCTGTTCTTGGTGATCAGTTTGGCGTAGCTCTTTGCGGTAAAGCGGGGCACCAGGATGCACCGGCCGCCCTGAGACAGCATGGTGTGGATGCAGACCCCAAGGCCGAACCCGTGGAACAAAGGCATGGCGGCCAGCATACGATCCCCCGGCCGAAACATGGGGTTGGCCGCGACCACCTGTTCGCTGAGGGCGTTGAAGTTCATGTTGGTCAGCACGATCCCCTTGTTCTTGCCCGTAGTGCCGCCGGAATAGAGGATGACGGCAGGGTCGTCGGCCTCCCGGACCACCTTGTAATCCGGGAAAGAGGATCTGCCCAGTTTGATGAACTGTTTCCAGGAGATGATGGGCGCATCCTTGGGGATGGGCTCGATCTTCCGGCCTTCTGTGGCCATGTAGCCCGCGCGGATAGGCCGGCTCAGTTCGTCTTTGATCCTGGCGATGATCACGTTACGGATCTGGGTATTCTTCCGGATGGCTTCCACCTTGCCGTAGAACTGGTCCAGGGTGATGAGGGTGGTGCTCCGGGAAAGGTTCAGGTATTCTTCGATCTCCTTTTCCGCCGACAGGGGATGGATCATGTTGGCCACCGCGCCCACCCGGTTGATGGCGTAAAGCATGTAGATCGCCTGGGGGCAGTTGGGCATGGCGATGGTGATCCGGTCGTCCTCTCTGATGCCGATGGTCCGCAGGGACCTGGCGCAGGCGTCGATCTCCTGAAGCATCTGCTTATAGGTGGTGGACTTCCCCATAAAATCGAAGGCCACGTTGTTGGGGAACTTCCTCGCCACGGCCCGGACCTTCTCGTACATGGTCCCGGTGTTGTATTCCAACGTAGCCGGAATGTCTCCCAGGTGGTCGAACCAGGGGGTCCTCACCTTCTCGGGGATGGGAAATGAGGTGGTATTCTTCTTGTCGAAAAGCATGCAGCAGTCTCCTTCCTATTCGTAGTCCACTTCTTCAGCCAGAGGCTGCTCCAGAAGCTCCGGGTTCTCCAGCAGTTTCCGCACGAGCCGGATGGTCTTTGCATAATAGTAGCCGTCGGCCAGTCGCTCATCCACGGTGATCCCCAGATCCAGGGTGTCCTTCATTTCGTAACTCCCGTCGTCCGCAAAGACCGGGCGGAGCTTCTTCTCCCCGATGATGATGAAGAGGGAATTGGTCCCCCAGTTGGTCAGATGGTGGTACCCGCTCCGCAGCTTGATGGAGCCCAGGTTGGACAGTACCACGGAGGTGTAGTAGGGGTCGCTGGAGATGAGCGCCTTGGGCACGAGGCCGTGAATGTCCAGGCGCCGGACGGACCAGGCGACGAAGCGCACCAGG
Organism: uncultured Eubacteriales bacterium; assembly: GCA_902796875.1. GTDB lineage: Bacteria > Bacillota > Clostridia > Peptostreptococcales > Anaerovoracaceae > Lentihominibacter. The sequence goes on along the minus strand of CADBQT010000214.1, from coordinate 586 downwards.
AAAAAGGGCAGCTTGCTCACGATGTCCATGGCCTGGGTGGAGCCGTCCTTTTGTTCGCTCCGGCCGCTTTCCACCTGCCGCCGGATCTTTTCGTGGATCGTGTCGATAGTATCCTCATCCTCGCCCCGGAGTACTGCCAGCGCTTCCTCGCCGGTATCGGAAAACCGCTTCTTGATCACGAAAGAAGCGGTGATCTCGTTCCGTTCGTAGAGCCGCTTGTTGCGGACGAACCAGTTCATCTTGGGCCGGAGACGGATGGTCTTCAGCACCGCCGTCACGATGAGATGAAAAATCGTATACTTAAAGGGATCCTCGCCTTTCGGGGTCGCCTGGGCAAGGGCCTCATTCTTCTTCTCCAGATAAGCGTTGATGTTGGTCAGATCGATGCGCTCGGATATGTAGGCTTCGTTGTCGCACCGGGCCGGGTACAGAAGGGGCACGATGATGTGCATGGAGTCCAGGTTCTTCACGGGCCGCGCGTAAGGTTGTTTCATACAGGGACCTTTCTCGACAGGTTCTTCGGTAAAAGCTTGTGGTCGTGTAATATACATATATTAACATCCGGGCGGGCGGGTTACAATGCCGT
>CADBQT010000213.1 GCA_902796875.1 uncultured Eubacteriales bacterium | reverse complement strand
TAGTCCTGGAAAGACACGCCAAACTGAGCTTTTCCCGAAGCCACCATGGCCTCCGCCCCGTCATCGGGCGGCTGAATGATCTCCACATCCAGGCCTGCCTCGTCGAAGTAACCCAGTTCCTTGGCTACATAGACACCCGTGTGGTTGGTGTTGGGGGTCCAGTCCAGAACAAAGGTGACCTTTGCTTTTGCCTGATCCCCTGAGTTTCCGCTTCCGCCGCACCCCGCAAGACACAGGCAGACCGCCATCAGGACCGCTGCGACGAGTATTGTCTTCTTTTTCATTACGTCTTAATCCTTTCTCTTCTCATGCTTTTTCCTTTTCCTTCACCCGCTCCCAGGGCATGCACCGCCGCTGGAGAACGTTCACCAGCCAGATGAGCAGCAGACTGATGATGGAGATGAGGAAGATCACGGCGAACATCCGGTCATAGGCGAAGGATTTCTTCACCCGGGTCATGTAGACCCCCAGGCCGGCGAATCCGCCCAGCCACTCAGCCAGGACAGCACCCACTACCGCATAGGCCACGGTGATCCGAAGGCCGGAAAAGAAGTGGGGCAGCGCATGGGGAAATTTCAGGTGGCGAAAGATCTGCCACCGGCTCGCCCCCATGGACCGCATCAGATCCAGGGCATCCTGGTCCACGGACCGAAAGCCCCCCAGAACGCCGATGACGATGGGAAAGAAGGTGATCAGCACGATGAGGATCACCTTGGGCATCATGCCGTAGCCGAACCAGAGGACCAATAGAGGCGCGATGGCCACCGCCGGAATGGTCTGGGTCAGTACGATCAGCGGATAAACCGCCTTGTACGCCCAGTCCCACCGGTCCATGAGACAGGCGGTCCCAAATCCGATGGCCACGCCGCAGACCGTGCCCGCCAGGGTCTCCAGAAGGGTCACCCGCAGGTGGCCCATGAGAAGATCGAAGTCTCCCAGAAAGGCTCTCACCGTCTCCCCGGGGGAAGGCAGCATGAAGTCGGGCACCACCTTGAACACGCAAAGTCCTTCCCATATGGCCAGGATCACCAGGATGGAGACCAGTGGGTAGACATTGCTCGTGACTTTTGCCGATCTTCTGTTCATTGGGTAAACACCTCGTCCGCGTTCTCTGTTTCGGCGCCTTGCCCGGCTTTCGCCACGAAAAAAGCGCCCACGGAAAAGGAGCGCTCAGCATTCATTTACTGCTTCCCTACGCCGGCATTAACCGGATCAGGTAATGAGGGTCTCCGGGCTACCCCGGGCTCTCAGCTTTCGCTCCCCTAGCTGTGGACTCATTATAGCATTGGTTTTTCCCTCAGGCAAACTTTTTTTCTTTTGGGTGTTCACAAATCCATAAAAAAGGGTTATAATATGTCTCGTTCCGACAATCGGGGAGTGGCGCAGTTTGGTAGCGCACCTGACTGGGGGTCAGGTGGCCGCAGGTTCAAATCCTGTCTCTCCGACCAGTTAAGACGAAAGCCTTGGACTCCGGTCCAAGGCTTTTTCTTTATCTGAACATCCCTCCCTAAGTGGTAGGGCGTCCAAGGGAAGCAAATGGTGAAGAATTTTTCCTGTGGTTTCGAATTACGCACAAATGACATTCATTTAGGCGTTATAGAGCCCGGATTACCCTGGAATGGGGAAGAAATCTCTTTTGAAATGTGATATACACACCTTTAAAAAATAAATGGTGTGTATTTGAAGATGGGGAGAAAAAAAATGCACCATTAGGGCATGGACCCCCTCGAGATGGGCGGCCAGGGAATGAAAAATTGCCGATCGTTGCCTTTGGAAGAATAAATACGCACCATTTTCCAGAAACTGGAATCCAGGCAAGGGTCCAGCGAGCCGAGAAACTCTAACGCGCGGCGAAAACCCCACGCGTTGCGAAAACCCTAAAAGAAAAAAAGAACTGCTGCACGGATCCGTGCAACAGTTCTTTTGTATTAACCAGGTCCTCAGTCTCTGTCGGAATCCACGTAGGTTCCGGGCTCCGCATCCTCGTAGTCGTGGATGACCTCTTTGACCTTCTTGCCGGACTTCTTCAGCATAACGGCTATGGAAACGGCGATGCCGCCCCACAGGCCGACGCAGGCGACGCAGATCATCGCCACCGCGGAGGATCCGATATTCTTGCCGAATCCGCCGGTCACGGCCAGGATGTCGACGATCAGAGCCAGAATGGCGATGAAGATGATCGCGGCGATAACGATCTTGGAAGAGAAGGATACCGGCTCCCACTTGGGCGCATCTTCCGGCGCCTCATAGAAGGAGGGCTTGCCCTTCAGCATGGTCATGACGATGGTTCCCACGATCAGGAAGATGATGAAGACGATGCCCAAAGACAGGGGATATACATCATATCCATCGTGGAAGTAGGTGACCAGGTTGGTGATGGTGGTGTAACCCAGCACGATCACGGTGATGACCTTCAGGCACCAGATCCACCATTTCCCGATGCTGAAGTTGGAGAACTCGTTGGCCGCCTGTCTGATCTTCTCCGGCTTGAAGAACCATCCGATCAGAACGACCTCGATGACTCCGCTGGCTACGATGCCGATATTGTTGGCAATGTAGTCCGCCAGATCCAGGAAGTACAGACCCGCCTTCGTAACAAACAGGAAGGAGATGATGAACGCCGGAACGAGCACCACCGTCGTCGCCTTCTTGTGGCTCAGCTCCCATTTGTCCTCGATGCCGGTGATCGACGTCTGCAGGATGGAGATCATGGATGTGATACCGGCCGTGAACAGAGATACGAAGAACAGGATGCCGAACAGGGAGTTGAGTCCCGGCAGGGCGCTGATCGCCGTGGGGAAGACCACGAAAGCCAGACCGACGCCGGCTGCCGCCACATCCTCCATGCTCTGTCCGGAGGTGAACGCCATGTAACCCATGATGGAGAAGATGCCGATGCCGGCGAAGATCTCGAACCCATGGTTGGTGCAGGCGGTCAGGAATGCGGTGTTGACCACATCCTCCTCCTTGGGCAGGTAACTGGAATAGGAGATCATGATCGCAAAGGCGATGGAAAGGCTGAAGAATACCTGTCCATAAGCCGCGACCCAGACCTCGGGTTTGGCAATTGCGGACCAGTCCGGGGTGAACATGTAGGCGATACCCTGGGATGCGCCCGGCAGGGTGATGCCCCGGATGAAGATGATCACGGTGCAGATCAGCAGGATCGGCAGACAGATCTTACATGCCAGGTCGATACCCTTGTTGATGCCTCTGTACATGGTGAAGCCCACCAGCCCCCAAACGATGATGAAGGGGATCAGCAGTTTGGTGTTCAGGCCGCCCACATCGCTGATGCTGTCGGTGATCTGAAGCATTCCGTAGAAGCTGCCGGCAGTGTCCTCGCCCCATGTGCAGCCTACGGCCTTGCCGATGTAGCACAGCACCCAGACGACGATGGCCATGTAGTACACGCTGATCAGAAATGCGGTCATGACCTGGAACCAGCCCAGGAACTCGAACCGCTTGTTGATCCTGGCAAAGGTTCCCGGAGCGCCGGACCGATAGGTCTTACCCAGCGTATACTCCAGAACCAGGATCGGGATACCCGCCGTCAGGATGGCGAATAAGTAGGGGAAGATAAATGCACCGCCTCCGTTGGTCGCCGCGATGTAAGGGAATCTCCACAGATTTCCCAGACCGACAGCGGAACCGATAGCGGCCAGGATAAACCCCATTTTAGTGTTCCATTGTTCTCTCAAGTGACTCACTCTCCTCATTCAAACAAAAAATAGTCTATAACAGCCTTAATATTATAGTTTCGTCCCGTCATTATGTCAATGTCAGGCTGTATTGTATACACAAATTTGCTGTTCTTTTTTTGTTTTTCCGTACAGTATACCTAATCTGCCCTTTTGTGGTACAATATCTCCATGCACGAATACCCCATTACCCAGCACATCATCGAGATCGCCGAGAAGCACTGTCGGG
>CADBQT010000212.1 GCA_902796875.1 uncultured Eubacteriales bacterium | reverse complement strand
TACATCTGGCCTCTGGCCGGAGGCTACCGGCTCAGCTCCCACTTCGGAAGAAGATGGGGCCGGCTCCACGCCGGGATCGACCTGGCCACGCCCTCGGGCAACGACGTCATGGCCGCGGATGGCGGCATCGTCACCCGGGCCGGATACTTTGGAGGTTACGGTAACTGCGTCGACATCGATCATCAGAACGGACAGTCCACCCGGTACGGGCACTTAAGCTCGATCCTGGTCAGCCCGGGAGATGAAGTATACGAAGGTCAGCATATCGCCGAGTCCGGAAACACCGGACGAAGCACGGGAGCTCACCTGCATTTCGAGATCCACATCAACGGGTCCCCACAGAATCCGTTGAACTATCTGCCCTAGAAGGAGCAGAAGGAGAACCATGGGGAGAAAGAAAAGACGGAGCAAACAATTTAAGGACAGCAGTAAGGTCATCGACATGGAGCAGGCCAGAAAGGAGCGGCAGGAACGTCTGGAAAGACGGAGACAAGCCCGCCCCCCAAAGCCTGATCCGGAAGAGACGAAGACCGCTGAAACTGCCGCTCCCTCCAGCGCCAGACAGAGCCGCCGGAGGGTGATGATGCGCCGGCGCAAGAGGCTGAGCAAGGCCTTTGTCGTCGCGGTTTGCGCTGTGCTGTTCGCTCTTCTCAGCGTCTCCGTGGGTCAGATCATCCTCCTGGAGCACGACCTCCATCAGGCGAAAAAGCAGCAGGAGGAATACAAAGAAGAGAAGAAACAGATGGAAAAGGACATGCAGGAAATCAACGACCTGGACTATCTGGAGGAACAGGCCAGGGACCAGATGCGGCTGATCATGCCGGGTGAGACCCTGTACATATTCCCGGAGGATATGTCCCAGTGATGGATCTGCATTCACCGGCGACCATTCGCCATTTAAAAGATAAATACGGGTTCCGCCTGGCCAAGGGGCTGGGCCAGAACTTCCTTACCAATCCGGGGGTCCTTCAGGATATGGTCCGGGGGGCGGAGATCACCGATCAGGATCTGGTCGTGGAGATCGGTCCCGGGATCGGGGTGTTGACCCGGGTCCTGGCCGACAGCGCAGCATGGGTCTGCGCCGTGGAGGTGGACCGGCGCCTGGAGCCCATCCTCGCAGAAACCCTGGAAGATCGGGACAACGTGGAGATCTGCTGGGAGGACATTCTGAAGACGGATGTCCGCCGGCTGATCGAAGAGGGAAAGGAAAAGATGGGCCCTGATGGCGCGGTCAGGATCGTGGGCAATCTGCCTTACTACATCACCACCCCCATCCTGATGAAACTCCTGGAGGAGGACACGGGAGCGGAGAGCATCACGGTGATGATGCAGAAGGAAGTGGCCGACCGGATCGTCGCATCCCCGGGAGGAAAGGATTACGGCGCCCTGTCGGTGGCAGTCCAGTATCACTGCGAGACCCGCCGGGTGGCGGTGGTGCCCAAGGAATCCTTTTATCCTCACCCGAAGGTGGACTCGGCCATCCTCCATCTGACCATGCGTGATGCAAAGGCAGCAGAGGTCAACGACGAGAAGACCATGTTCGCCTGTGTCCGGGCAGGATTCAACCAGAGGAGAAAGACTTTGGTCAACGCCCTTTCCTCCGGACTGGGCATGGATAAAGAAGAGGTCCGCATCTGCCTGGATCGGGCAGGAGTCGATGGCGGGCGGAGGGCGGAGACCCTGACCATTCAGGACTTTGCGCAAATCTCCAACGAGATCGAGAATTACCAGAGACAAGGATAGAGACGATAGAAGATATGTCAGAGGAACAGTCATTAATGGAAAAGAAACCGGGTTTTGTAAGCAGAATATTTAAGAGTGATGTGATGATCCTGATCATCGGATCCATCATCATCGACTTTATCGTGGAATCCCTGTCCAGGCATTCGCCGGCGGACGCGGCCATGTTCTTCGCGGAGCATCCCCTGGTGACCATCTGCAACGTCATGCTGATCCTGGCGGTGATTTCCCTTTCCCTGCTTTTCCGTAAGCGGGTATTTGCCATGTGCATGTTCTCGCTGATCTGGATCGCCCTGGGTATCACCAACTGCGTGATCCTGGCCAACCGGATGACCCCCTTTAACGTCAAGGACCTGAGCAACCTTAAGGAGGGAAGCCAGATCTTCCGGAACTATTTCTCCGTGACGAATCTGGTCATCATCGGACTGGGTGTGGCGGCCCTGATCTTTGCCATCATCCTGCTTTACCGCAAGACCCCCAAGCGAAAAGAGAAGATCGACTACCGGAAGGCCATCGCCGCGGTGGTCCTCATCATCGCCCTGACCTTCGGGACTATCCAGGGTGGCATGAAGATCGGCGTGCTGGACACCTTCTTCGGCAACCTGGCCTACGCGTACCGGGATAACGGAACGCCCTACTCTTTCATGATCACCTGGCT
>CADBQT010000211.1 GCA_902796875.1 uncultured Eubacteriales bacterium | reverse complement strand
TCGTGCCGGCCATATTCTTCGTCGGGCTGCATCTGATCTTCGGGGAGATGTCCCTGCTGGCCAAGGTGCTCATCGTGGAGATGGCCATGCCGGTGGCGGCGTGCACCACCATCTATTCGGAACAGTATGACGGGGACGTGGGCTTTGCCACCAAGGGCGTGATGTTCACCACGGTGATCTCCATCGTGACCCTCTCCGCCTTTGCAATATTCGTGGAAATGATCGGTTGACCGGGAGAGAATCATGAGCGACCAGAAGAAAGACAGCATCAAATACATACGGAGAGAGCTTCGCCGGGTACGCGCCCGGGAGACGGAGCTTCTCTTAAAGAGCCGGTACGGGTCCAAACTCAGCCTGGAAAGCGTGCTGAACAAATACGTCCCGGACAAGCTGGAGAACACCCTGGACAATGCGTTCAGGGAAGCCTTCAAGCTGATCTTCGCCCGGGGCACCGGGGTCATCGGCAAGACCTTTAACGAGGACAAGCTCCGCAAGTCCAAAGGCACCGATCTCGAGGCCCAGAAGCTGTGGGCCAAGGACATGCTCATCACCGGCGTGGAAGGGGCAGGCCTGGGCCTTGCCGGGATCGGACTTCCCGACATCCCCATCTTCACCGGCATGCTCCTGCGGACCGTTTACCAGACGGCCCTCTCTTATCAGTTCGAGTACACCACCAAGACGGAGCTCATGTTCATCCTCCGCCTCATCGAAGCGGCCCTCGCCCGGGGGAAGCACGCGGAGGAGTTGAGCGCCGAGCTGGACCAGCTGATGAAGGAGATCGATAAAGAAGATTACCACTACTACGGAAACATGAACGATCAGATCGCCCGTACCTCCAAAGCTCTGTCCGACGAGATGCTCTACCTGAAGTTCGTTCAGACCATCCCGCTGGTGGGCGTCGCCGGCGGTCTTTCCAATCCCATCTACCTGAATAAGGTGAAGACCTATGCCGACGTGAAGTATCGCAAGCGACGGCTGCTGATCCGCCTTCGGGAGGCGAAGGCCCGCGCAAAGGCAGAGGCAGAGAGCGAATGACCGAATATGATGACAATGAAAAACCGGCGCCCTGCGCCGGTTTTTCTCGTCATCATTATCATTTGCTTTGTGTAGGAGGTGTATCCTATGAAATGAGTTTCCGGAGGGAGCCGTTAGAGTTGTTTGGGGAATGAGAAGAAGAAGTGTTTTGGTGTTCGACCGGCTCCCCGGTATTCATTTCATCAGCTTGGAAGTTTTGTTCTCCCTTGCTGTGACTATAATATAGCAGGCAATTATGCCGATTTCGGGATGCTATTGTGAAGACTTCTTGAAGAAGAAGTGTTTCATTTCTCCATGTGGCGGGTTGACAAACTGTTTGAATAGGTTTACAATCTGCCCCATGAGATACTCCAAGACAGCCTACATGGCCCTTTGCGGCCTTTTCGCCGCCCTGACTGCGGTCTGTTCATACATTTCCATCCCCCTGGGATTCACTCCGGTCCCCGTCAACCTGGCGACCCTTGCCGTCTTCCTGGCGGGAGGACTGCTGGGCAAAAAATACGGGACCATCTCCCTGGCCGTCTATACCCTTCTGGGCGCAGCCGGCGTCCCGGTCTTTGCCGGATTCCGGGGAGGCTTCAGCGTGCTGGCCGGTCCCACCGGCGGCTACATCATCGGTTACATCCTGGCCGCCTTTCTCATCGGACTGATCCTGGACCACACCCTGAACCGGGCTTCGAGCCCCGCCACGGAGTACCTGTACTGCATCATCGCCATGATCGTGGGCCTGGCCGCCTGTTACTTCCTCGGCACCCTGTGGTTCATCATCAGCACGGGAACCGGGATCTGGGCTGCCCTGGTGGCCTGTGTCTTTCCCTTCCTGCCCGGCGACGCATTGAAGATCGCTGCCGCATCCATTCTCATCCGCAAGTTACGCACCGTTCTCTGATTCCGGTCATCAAACGAACCACCGCCGGACCGCCATCAAACGAACCACCGCCGTTGTCAAAATCCCCGGGGTGGTTTACAATAGTAGGGCGTCGGTAAGGGGGGAGATGGCCATGACCGTTAAAGAAGCCGTTCTGGAAGCCCTGGAAGAGAACCGGGGGACCTACCTGTCCGGAGAGAAACTCTCCGAGGGTCTTGGTGTGTCCCGGGCGGCAGTGTGGAAGGCCATCGCCCGTCTTCGTGAGGAGGGGTATCCCATAGAAGCGGTGACCCGGCTGGGGTATCTTTTGCCCATGGATCCGGGGAAGATCACCGCCGACGAGATCCGCCGGTACCTGCCGGCGAAATACAGAAACAACGGCGTCTACATCTACGACGTGCTGGATTCCACCAACAACCGGGCCCGGCAGATCGCTGCCGACGGGGCGACTCCCGACGGAGCGGATCTCCACGGAAGCGTGGTGATCGCCCTCCAGCAGACGGCGGGCAAAGGCAGACTTGGCCGCGGATTCCATTCCCCGAGAGAAGGGCTCTACCTGAGCATCATTGTGAAGCCGGATTTCGACCTGAGTCGGTCGGTGCTGGTGACCGTGGCGGCGGCGGAAGCGGTGGCCCGGTCCGTGGATGAGATCTGCGGCGTGGACACGGGGATCAAGTGGGTCAACGATGTGTACCTGGACGGCAAAAAGATCTGCGGCATCCTCACCGAAGGGGTCACGGATTTCGAGACCGGCGGACTGGATCACCTGGTGATCGGCATCGGGGTCAACACCACCATGAAGGGATTCCCCCGGGAACTGCAAAAGATCGCCGGTGCCGTGGAGGGAGACTACAGCCGGTCGGCCCTGGCCGCCGACATCGTCGCCCGCACCTTGGACAACCTGGAGGCCATCGAAGAAAAAGGCTTCATGGAGATCTACCGGGAAAAGGACATTCTCACCGGACAGCAGGTCCAGGTGTACCGGGGCGCCTACCGGAAGGACCCTCAGGAAGAGATGAAAGGGGACCCGGCCCGGGTCATGGGAATCGATGAAAACGGAGGCCTCATGGTCATGTTCACCGACGGGACCAGAGAGACCCTGACCACGGGAGAGGTAACGATCCGGCTTTGAGCCGACAGCATATTCGAAGGGGAAGACAGGGATAACCTATAGTGAAACACATCTTACGCTACTACCGAAACTACATACCCATCATGTTTCTGATCATGGGACTCCTCTTCGGTCAGGCCATGTGCGAGCTGGCACTGCCCGGATACATGTCCCGGATCATCGACGACGGGATCGTCAAGGGCGACCTGAACCACGTGAAGGACATGGGGACGATCATGCTCATCGTATCGGCGGGCTCCATGATCTTTGCTATTACCGGATCGTTTTTCGCGGCCTGGTCGGCGGCGCGGATCTGCCGGAACATCCGGAGCGCCCTGTTTCAGAAAGTCACGTCCTTCAGCATGGCGGAGATGAACCGGTTCTCCGCAGCGTCTCTGATCACCCGGTCCACCAATGACATCCAGACGGTGCAGCAGACATCCACCATGCTCATGCGGATGGCTCTGTTCGCCCCCATCATGGGCATCGGCGCCGTATACAAAGCGCTTCACACCAGCGTGTCCCTTTCCTGGACCATCGGGGTGGCCCTCGGGGTGATCCTTTGTGTGATGATCATCGCCTTCCTGGCGGTGCTTCCCAAGTTTCGCGTGCTTCAGTCCAAGCTGGACCGGCTGAACCTGATCATGAAGGAAAGGCTTGAAGGACTTCTGGTCATCCGGGCTTTCACCACGGAAAGGCAGGAGGAGCGCCGTTTCGACAACGCCAATGCGGACCTGATGGGGATCAACATCTTCGTCAACCGGGCCATGTCTTTCCTCATGCCCGCCCTCATGTTCGTCATGAACGCGGTGAGCATACTCATCGTCTGGGCAGGCGCCCATCTCATCGAGGCGGATAAACTCCTCATCGGAGACATGCTGGCCTATCTTCAGTACGCCATGCACGTGATCATGTCCTTCCTCTTCGTGACGGCCATGTTCATCATGCTTCCCCGGGCCATGGTATCGGCCCAGCGGATCAGCGAGGTGCTGGGGACGGATCTTTCCATCGTGGATCCGGCGGCGCCCAAGCTTCCGGCACAAGTGTCCCAGGATGCTTCCGCCGAGGGCCTTCCGGACCCCAAAGCCAGAGGTGTCGTGGAATTCAAAGGCGTGGATTTCGCCTATCCCGATGCGGAAAAGAATACCCTGACCGCTATTGACTTTGCGGCGAGACCGGGAGAGACTACGGCCATCATCGGAGGAACGGGAAGCGGCAAGTCCACTCTCGTCCACCTGATCCCCCGGTTCTACGACGTGACCGCGGGGCAGGTCCTTGTGGACGGCTGCGACGTGCGGGACATGACCCAGAAAGACCTGCGGGCACTGATCGGCCTGATCCCCCAGAAGGGGACCCTGTTCTCCGGGACCATCGCCACCAACCTGCGGTACGGCAAGGAGGACGCGACCCTGGAGGAGATGACCGAAGCGGCGGAGGTCGCCCAGGCCATGGAATTCATCGACGAAAAAGACGACGGGTTCGACGAGGAGATCGCTCAGGGCGGGACCAACGTTTCCGGCGGCCAAAGGCAACGACTGTCCATCGCCAGGGCCCTGGTCAGAAAACCTGCCATATATATCTTTGACGACAGCTTCAGCGCTTTGGACTTCCGCACGGACAAAGCTCTGCGGGAAGCTCTGAAGGAAGCGGCCAGAGAAAGCACCATCTTTATCGTGGCCCAGCGGATCAACACGATCCTGGACGCGGACCAGATCATCGTCCTCCACGAGGGCAGGATCGTGGGCCGGGGCACCCATCGGCAGCTCATGGAGGAGTGCCGGGTGTACCAGGAGATCGCCCTGTCCCAGCTCAGCGAGGAAGAACTGAGCCGGTTTGGCGTTGAGTCGGACGCTCCGGCGGACGGAGATGCGCCTCTCGGAGAAGATGCTCCGGCGGAAGGGGGTGATGGCGTTGAGTGAAACGACCAGACGTCAGCCCAATAACGCCAGCCCCGGCGGGTTCCACGGCCGGGGAGGCAGAGGCGGCAGAGCCCAGGCCATGATGCCCGGTGAGAAGGCGAGAGACTTCAGGGGCACCATGAAGACCCTCTTCACCTATCTGAAGCCCTACCGCATCCGGTTGGTGATCGTGCTGATCTGCGCCGTCGCCAGCACGGTGTTCAACATCATATCCCCGGCGATCCTGGGGGCGGCCACCGACAAGGTAGTGTCCGGGGTCATGGGCTCCGGTGTGGACTATCGGGAACTGCTGATGATCCTGGGCGTGCTCCTGGCTTTGTACGGCCTGAGCCTGATCTTCGGCGTGATCCAGGGCTGGATCATGGCCGGAGTGTCTCAGCGTGTCATCTATACTCTTCGGGACGAGATGTCCCGGAAACTGGACCGACTGCCTTTGAAGTACTTCGACCGGCAGACTCACGGAGAGATCCAGAGCCGGATGGTCAACGACATCGAGAC
>CADBQT010000210.1 GCA_902796875.1 uncultured Eubacteriales bacterium | reverse complement strand
GGCCAGCTGGAAGGAGAGGCCTTTGCCCTGGCCTTCCGGGACATCTATACCTTCGGACCCACCTTCCGGGCGGAGAACTCCAATACGGCCCGCCATGCCTCCGAGTTCTGGATGATCGAGCCGGAGATGGCCTTTACTGATCTGGAAGGAAACATGGAAGTGGCGGAAGCCATGATCAAATACGTGATCCGGTATGTTCTGGAGGAAGCCCCTGAAGAGATGGAATTCTTCGGCAGATTCATCGACAAGGGTCTTCTGGAGCGGCTGGACAACATCGTCAACTCCGACTTCGAGAGGATCACCTATACGGAGGCGGTGGAAAGGCTGGAAAAGTCCGGGGAAAAGTTCCAGTATCCGGTGAAGTGGGGGATCGACCTTCAGACGGAGCACGAACGGTATCTGACGGAAAAGATCTTCAAAAAACCGGTTTTCGTCACCGATTATCCCAAGGACATCAAGGCCTTTTACATGCGGCTCAACGACGACGGCAAGACAGTAGCGGCCTGCGACCTGCTGGTTCCCGGTGTGGGAGAGATCATCGGCGGCAGTCAGCGTGAGGAGCGCTACGACCTGCTCAAGGAGCGGATCGAGGCCATGGGCATGACGGAAGAGGATTACTGGTGGTACATGGATCTGCGAAAATACGGCGGTGTGGTCCACTCCGGATTCGGTCTCGGATTCGAACGGATCATCATGTATATCACCGGTATGAGCAATATCCGGGATGTCCTCCCCTTCCCGAGAACGCCGGGAACCGCAGAGTTTTAGTATTATCACCCCAGCGTACGACAACGTGAGGAACTGACCATGAAGAAGCGCATCGTCTCCTTTGCCCGACATTTCCTGATCGCCACCGCGCTGATCACAGCTGCCACGTTCATCCTGTCCCAAGGGGCGGAGCCAGCCATGGCTGCAGAACCCAAAGGCATGGATCTGACCGTGGTGAAGACCACGGAGGATCAGAAATCAGAGGATTTTGTCTTTCGCATCAAACTGCTTTTTCGCCGATACAGCGTGGCCATTATGGGGATCGGCGTGGACACTCTCTCCTACGATGGAGGCACCACTGCATCCACAGCTGGTCTGACCTTCGGTCCTGCGGCGGACGCGGACTACCGGTCCGCAAACAGGAGCCACACGCCCTTCGGACAGACGAAAGGGGGAAACCCTCATCGGTGCGTCCACAACGATAACTGGGCGACCATCATCCAGTGGAACAGTACGGACCCCTATGTTTACGAGCAGTGCGTGGGAGAGGGGTGCACCCACAGCGTGACCCTGAATGCCCGGAGCCCTATCTATCATGCTTATCCCAGGGATAGAGTGGCCGGAGACGGTTATGGAGGCATTACGAAACCGATAGGGGATAAGTATCTCTATTATAACCAGCATTACAGCAGCGGCGGACAGGTAGACCCTGAAGGCGGATGGGGACGCAGCGCCATACGGGCGGTCTTAAACGGCAAGGATGATCTCCTGCTTCCATATAACAACGACGCGCAGGCGATCACGGAAGAGAATTGTTTACTCACCTGGTTTCCACTGGAACTCCAACAGGCCATCGGAAGCCGGGCCACGAAATATGACAGCCACAACAATGAGACCCTGGATCCATGGGCTCCCAAAGACCTGAAAACCACCTATGACAAACTGTGGCTTCTGTCTCCCAACGAGATCTTTCCCGCCGATCAGCTGATCACTTCCCCTAAGATCAATCACCCCCTGGAAAGCGCCCAGCCCTACGAGCGGTATGTGGGCAAGGTCGGCACCGGTTTTCCTAATTACCAAAATGCACAACCTTTCATAGGCCACGGTCTCTGCATGCTGAGATCCATAGCGGATTGGAGGGATACGGTCCATGTCATCTCCACGGGTAAGGCCGGCTGGTTGAATTACTATGGCGATGAAGCCTCTCCCGAGCCGATCAGTCCGTGCTTCTCTCTGGACCGGTCCGTGACGGTGGATTTTTCTTCGGAATATGAGCTGTCCGAGGTGGACGGCTTCACACCTGTTGTGGATAAGGACGGAGACGGGATGGCCGATGACGGGGTGTACGAGTTTACCGTCAGGGCCAACGACGAAGCGGGAGTGACCATTCCCAAGATCCCGGCGGATGCTTCCTACGAGCTCTGGGAGAAAACCAGGTCCGGCTGGCAACTGGTGAGCATCGACGGGGATACGGAGAAGACGGATACCCAGGATGACGATCAGGACGAAAACTACTCCACCGCAGGAGGCACAGTTTATCCTTATTCGAAAAACACCACCCATGTATTCACCAACAGAAGGATCGAACCGGTCACCGGGGAGTCGGTTGTCGTAAAAAAGAAGATCAGCGGAGACCGTCCGGAAGGGTCGGAGACCTTCACCTTCCGCATGATCCCCGGGGAAGAGAGCTTCCCCCTCCCCGACACCAGTCAGGTCCCGGATAAACACTATGCCGAAGTGAGGATCCAGGGCGCCGGTGATACCGAGTTTGGCGGCATCCGGTTCAATGAGCCGGGGACCTACGAGTACACCATTTCGGAAGAAAAGGGGAAGGATGGGTCATACACCTATGATGACTCCGCCTTTACGGTGATCTATACCGTCACCAAGGGAGAGGACGGAAACCTTTCCTGCGTTCGCCAGATCAAAAAAGGGGACAGGGAGGTGACCAGAGTCGAATTCGACAACAGGTATACGGACCCGGAGGAGCCCACCAGCTCAGAGAAGCCTTCAAGCTCGGAGAAGCCATCCACTTCCGGGAAACCCACGGATCCGGAAAAAACCACGGATCC
>CADBQT010000209.1 GCA_902796875.1 uncultured Eubacteriales bacterium | reverse complement strand
TGAATAAATGAAAGAAAATATGTATCTGACTGATGATATTGCGATATTGGATTTTGACCGGGCGTACCCGACGACCAAGTCGGGGCTGATCAAGTCCGCGGAGTTTAAGCGGGTGTGTCTGGCCTACCTGGGGCATCTGAGGGAGAAGGATCCGGGGCTTTATAACTGGGCCCGGGCCGGACTGGAGGAGGAACAGGTGGTGGAAAGCCTTTGCAGACTGGCGAGAACCGTCATCGTCTTCAACCTGGAAGAGATCTCCGACCCCTATCTGGACGGAACGGACAATGCCCTCCTCTTCGTGGAGGGGCTGTTCGACTTCTGGCGGGATCACCAGCGGTTTTCGGTGACCACCAACCGGATCAGCGATGCGGAGTCGGCGGCCTTTGTAGAGCGGGACTCCCAGTTCAATGAGCTGGTGCGAAACACTTTCCGGCAGATCGAGCAGACGCTGAGCGGTCATACCAACAAGGTCCTGCGGCAGCAGCAGGCGGGTACCAACGCGGGGATCGCGGGGTATTACAACAGCTCCATCGATCTGAGCGAGCGGTACAAATTCCTTACGGAGATCATGTTCATCGACTCGGTGATGCTGCGGACACCCACGATCCTTCATCCCCGGTCCAACAAGCGGGAGGGGATGTTCGAGGAAGTGACCAGGAACCCGGCCTTTACGTTCAGCGGGGATCCGGAGGAGTACTTCTGCTACCCCGCCAAGGTGGGAGAGCTGATGTTTTTCATCTGCTTCCATCGGGACTATATGGCCAACGGAGTGTCCTGCGCCAACCTGTTCGAACTGGCCAGCGCCGAGGAAGCGGCGGGGCGGCCTGACGGGATCGTGCTGTTCGGCAATCCCGACGGAGAGGAAAAATGCACTTTCTACCACGACCAGGACGAAGACATCTGGGTGGGCAGCGTGTCCGCCGGAGAGAAGGTGGAATACTTCGGATACATGAAGAAGATGGTCCTGACCCTGCACAACGTGGCCATGATGGAGAGAGGGTGGCTTCCGATCCACGGCGCCTTTATCAACGTCATTCTGAAGGACGGCCGGAAGAAAGGGATCTGCCTGATGGGCGATTCCGGAGCCGGCAAGTCGGAGACCATCGAGGCCTTGAAGTCTTTGGCCAGCGACAGGATCCAGCGGCTGGAGATCATCTTCGACGATATGGGAACTTTTCATATGGAGAACGGGCGACCGGTGGCCCAGGGAACGGAGATCGGCGCCTTCATCCGGCTGGACGATCTGGAGCCGGGCGCCCCTTACCGGGACATCCACCGTTCTATTTTCTTCAACCCGGATCAGTCCAATGCCCGGGTCATCACCCCGGCGGCGCCTTACGATGTGATCACCCAGAATCACCAGATCGATCTGTTTGTCTACGCCAATAACTACGACGATCAGCCGGGTCTGCGGCGGATCGACGATCTGAACGAGGCAAAGGATATCTTTATCCGAGGACGGCGCATGGCCAAGGGGACGACCCAGGAGACGGGTCTTTCGGAGACGTTCTTCGCCAACCCCTTCGGGCCCATGCAGCAGCAGGAAGTGTGCATGCCCATCATCAACGAGATGTTCGAAGGGTTGGCCGCAAACGGGGTCTTCATCGGAGAGGCGTTCACCCATCTGGGGCTGAACCCGGAAGGGGACGACATCAAAGTGGCCGCTCAGGCCCTCCTGGACTTCCTGGAGGAGTAGGCGGGGCGGAGCCCGAACAGAGCGGGGCGAACCCGGGCGGGGCGGAGCCCGCGCACCGGTCAACCCAGATCTTTTGCGGCGGGATAACCAAAGGCAGAGTCGGCGGAGTCGATGGCCCGGATGATGGCCTCGCTGATCACCTCGGCGGCCAGAAGGCCTACCGCATTTTGATCGGCCTGCACATCTCCGGCGGACAGCGCGTAGATGCTGTCCCCGTCGTAGGCGGTGTGCACCGGCCGGATGGAGCGGGCGAAGCCGTTGTGGCTCATGCCGGCGATCTTGCACAGGGCGGATTTGTCGAATGAAGCGTTGGTCATGACCACCCCCAGCGTGGTATTGCCGGGGAAGCCATCGTCAATCTTGAGGGCCTGTTCGTGCATGATCTCCGCCGTGCTGCAGAGAGTTTTCTTGTCCTCGTCGAGGAGGCCGGCGATCTGCCGGCCGTCTTTCCAGTCGAAGATATCTCCAAAGGCATTGACCACCACAAGCGCGCCGATCTTCAGCTCTCCGATCTGGAGGGCGTAGCTTCCGATGCCGGATTTCATGCACCGGTCCATTCCGCAGATCTTACCCACGGTGGCGCCGCAGCCGACGCCGAAGTTGCCGTCCCGGTAGTTGGGGGCAGTGTGGGCCAGCCTGGCCGCCTCCCGGCCCATAGCCATATCGGGACGGGTAAAGGCATCCCCCAGAGTCAGGTCGAAGATATCGGACTGGGTCACCAGAGGGACTTTCGTCACGCCCACGTCGTAGCCGATGTCGTTGGCCTCCAGGTAATCCATGACGCCGCCTGCCGCGTTCAGCCCAAAGGCACTCCCGCCGGCCAGGACCACAGCGTGGATCTCCTGAGCTGCAGTGAGGGGATCCAGCAGATGGCTCTCCCGTGAAGCGGGACCTCCGCCGCGGATATCCAGTCCGGCCTTCATGCCTTTCTCGCAGAGGATGACGGTGCAGCCCGTCCCTGCCTTTGCATCTTCTGTCTGACCGATACTGATCGGCGAAAAATCATTTACAGAGATCTCTTTTTTCATGGGTGTATCCTTTCTTCGACGCCTGAAGCGGGGCGAAGGCCCGCGGGCTGAATACCGGTCGAAACTTCGGCTGTCCGCCGGTCCGGACCGTTGCAGGGTCGATCTGTAGATATTATAATAGAGAGTGGGGAAGAATGAAACCCAAAGGAGGGAACGGGGATGCCTTTGAAATCCATAAGAGAAATGACCCACTGGGAGAAGCGGATGCGCTCCATCAGTACCCGAAGCTTCTTGACGATCCTGTCGCTGGTGCTGATCCTGGGCATCGTCTCGACTTTGTTTGCCTTCTATCTGCAGAGCAGCAATCTGACCCGTGAGTGCAGGACGGCTACGTGGAATCTGGCTCACGACGGTGTGCTGACCATGGAACCGGACCGGGTCTGGATCCAGAAAAAGTGCGACCAGATCCTGGACATCTACGACAGCATCCCAGAGAAGGAAAAAGGCGATGGGACGGGTGAGGCGTACCTGGCCAGATACGAGGATACCATCGACGATCAGTTCCATGAGATCCAGCAGATCATGCGGGACGTCCAGGCCCAGAACGATGATGCGGTAGCTGCATACATCGCCGCTCTGGATGAAGAGACCGGCCGGATGATCTTCCTCATCGACTCGGACCCGAAGAAATCCTTTTGCCGACCGGGTTACTGGGACACCTATACAGAAGACATCATCTCCACCTTTATCTTCGGCTCGAGACCCAGCGCCGTCGATTCCACCCTCGGACTGGATCGGTCGATCCCGGCCGTCATGATCAACATGGAAAAGTACGGCTACCGGTGCACAGCGGCGGAGCCCCTTTACATGAAAGGGAACTACCACGTGATGGTGTTTTATGATACCGACATGAGCCAGGTCGTCCGCGCCAGCACCCGGTTCATGCTCCAGTATGTGGCCATTCTGCTGATCATTCTGGTGATCGCCAGCGTCGTCTATGTGCGGCGGACCCGCAGGATCATCGTCGCTCCCATCAACCAGCTGGCCACGGCGGCAGCGGCCTACAGCAAAGGCAGGCAGAACAAGGACACTGCCGGCGGGTATTTCGATGATCTGGACATCCGGACGGGAGACGAGATCGAGAATCTGGCTCTGACCATGAAGGACATGGAACGGGATCTGGAGAATTACGTGAACGACCTGACTCAGATCACGGCGGAAAAGCAGCGGATCACCACCGAACTGGATGTGGCCTCCCAGATCCAGGAGGGTATGCTTCCCAACATCTTCCCGGCTTTCCCGGACCGTTCGGAATTCAGTATCTACGGCTCCATGGATACGGCCAAGGAGGTGGGCGGCGACTTTTTCGATTACTTCCTGGTCGACGACGATCATCTGGTCATGGTCATGGCCGACGTGTCGGGCAAAGGCATTCCGGCCGCTTTGTTCATGATGGGATCGAAGATCATGCTCAACAACTACGCGAAAATGGCGGGCAATTCGCCGGCGAAGATCCTGGAGTCTGTCAACAATCAGCTTTGCGATAACAACAGCGCGGGAATGTTCGTCACGGTCTGGCTGGGGATCCTGGAGATCTCTTCGGGCAGGCTCAAGGCGGCCAATGCGGGCCACGAGTATCCGGTGATCCGTCAGAAAGGCATGGGTGACGGGGGCGAACCTGCCTTTGGGTTGTATAAGGATAAGCACGGATTCGTTCTGGGCGGCATGGAGGGTATGAAGTACACGGAGTACGAGATCCAGCTGGAGCCCGGGGACATGGTCTTCCAGTATACCGATGGCGTGACGGAAGCCACCGACCCTGACGATCAGATGTTCGGCATCGACCGGCTGCTGCACGCCCTGAACGAGGCCGGCACAGACGAAGTCCACGATCTGATCACGCAGACCCGTGGGTCCATCGATCAGTTCATCCGCAAGGCGCCCCAGTTCGACGACATCACCATGATGTGCCTGAAGTACCACGGTAAGGATTGACAGAGGGAGCTGTTTCACGGCGGTCGTGAAACGGAGGACATCAGTACAGACAGAAGCGGCACCCCGGGGCGCCGCTCATTTTTTTACATGATCTTTACAAAAACGAGAGGGCATTTTATCCGTCCTTTTGTATAATGAATATGAACGGAAACAGCACAGAGAAAGGCGAAGCAGTATGATTTATTGTGTGGAAGACGATCAGAGCATCCGGGATCTGATGGTGTACACGTTGAAAACGGCAGGATATGACGCTGAGGGATTCGAGTCCGGACAGGAGTTTTTTGATGCATTGGAAGACCTGAAGCCGGAGCTGGTCCTGCTGGATATCATGCTTCCGGGAGAGGACGGGATAGAGATCCTGAAAACGCTTCGGCAGAGAAATGATACGGCACGGATCCCGGTGATCATGGCATCCGCCAAGGGGTCGGAGTATGACAAGATCACAGGCCTGGACCTGGGCGCGGATGATTATATGGCAAAACCCTTTGGCATGATGGAAATGGTTTCCCGTGTCAGAGCGGTGCTTCGAAGAACTGCACCTGATGGGGAAACGCCGGTCGCCCAGACGATACTGAGAAATGGAGACCTGGAGATCGACCCCCAGGGCCACACGGTGGCGATCGCGGGAGAATCGGTACAGCTGACCCTGAAGGAGTATGACATCCTGCACCTTCTGATGAGCAATCCGGGTTGTGTATTCACAAGGGAGCAGCTGCTCGATCAGATCTGGGGGATCGACTACCTGGGAGAAAGCAGAACGGTGGATGTTCATGTAGGCAGCCTTCGCAGCAAGCTGGGCGATGCGGGGAAGGCGATCGTTACGGTCAGAGGTGTGGGATATAAGATGGAGAGATCATTATGACAAAAAAAATATTCTATTCCATCGCGCTGGTGGGGGCACTGGTGTTCATCGCATCTGTAGTATTGATCATGGGTGTTCTGTATACCCATTTTCTTAACGAACAGTTCGGTCAGATGCGCGCCAAGGCCACACTGGCAGCGCAGGGAGTTGATCGGTGCGGGCAGGAATACTTTGAAGGACTCTCGACCGAAGGATACCGTCTGACATGGATCGACAGAGATGGCACAGTGCTCTATGACAGCGAAGCGGACGTGGAGAAGATGGAGAACCATCTGCAGCGTGAGGAGGTAAAGGAGGCTCTCGCCGAGGGAGGAGGACAGAGCTCCCGATACTCTACGACACTTCTTGAGCGCAGGCTCTATGTGACGCAGAAGGCAGGAGATGGCACGGTGATCAGAGTATCGGATTCCCAGAGGAGCATACTGGGTCTGCTTCTTGGAATGCTCCAGCCCATACTGATCATGGCTGCTATCGCTTTCGGAGCATCGTTCTTCCTGGCCTGGCGTCTTACGAAGCGGGTCATCCGCCCGCTTAACGAGATCGATCTGAACCACCCGGAGAAGAACAGGACCTATGAGGAATTGCAGCCTCTGCTTGACCGATTGAGGAACCAGCAGACCCAGCTGGCAGAGCAAAGCCGTGAACTGCAGCAGAAGCAGATGGAGTTTAAGGCGGCTACAGCCAACATGAAGGAAGGCCTTCTGATCCTTAACAGCGAGATGGAGATCATCTCTGTGAACCATGCTGCGACAGAGCTTCTTGGGATCAGTCGCTACGCTGCAGGCCAGAAGCTCAAAGATGCCGGTGCCTTTCCCCATATCGAGGAGCTGTTCCGGCAGACCCTGGACGGGGATAGAAGCGAAGCGCCGCTGCAGATCGGTGACAGGCAGTACAGACTGTACGCAAGTCCGGTAATGTCATCGGACACCGTGACAGCAGTCGTCATCTTCATACTGGACGTAACGCAGAGAAACCTGACGGAGCAGCAGCGCAGAGAATTCACGGCCAATGTCTCCCATGAATTGAAGACTCC
>CADBQT010000208.1 GCA_902796875.1 uncultured Eubacteriales bacterium | reverse complement strand
CAGCCCGCCGAGGAAGGAAAGATCCCCATCGGCACTTTCCGCAGGGATCCCAGCCAGAAAGAATACATCCAGCGGATCGAGGAGAAGATGAAATGACCGAAATCACCATAGACAAAGCCTGCTGCAAAGGCTGTCTCATTTGTCTGAACGCATGCCCAAAAGGCATCTTCGTCAAATCGAAAAGGAGAAACAAGTACGGAACGACCATGCCGGACCTGAAGGATCCGGAGTACTGCATCGCCTGCAGAATGTGTGAGCGGCTCTGTCCCGACGGAGCCATCAACGTAGAGAAGAAACCTGGCAGAGAACAAGACGGAAAGGACATGGAGGACTGAAATGAGAATCAACGTTAGGTTTGCCGGCGCAGGAGGGCAGGGCGTCATCCTTGCCTCCGTGCTCCTCGCGAGAGGTTATGGACTGGGTGAGGACTACAACATCGCCCAGACGCAGAGCTACGGACCGGAGGCCCGGGGCGGCGCGTGCAAAGCGGAGGTCGTCATCTCCGATGAGGAGATCGATTACATGAAGGTGGACGAAGTGGATGTGTTCGTCGCCCTGAATCAGGTGGGCTTCGACAAATACATCGGCGATGTGAAGGAAGACGGCATCGTGCTGATCAACAGCACCCTGGTGGAATCCGATGATCCGAAACACTATCGGGTCCAGGCAACGGCGAGAGCGGAAGCGATGGGCAAACCCTTCGTCGTCAACATCATCGCTCTTGGGGCCCTTACCCGTCTCATGCCAAAGGTACACTACCCCACGGTAGAAGAAGAGATCAGAAAAAACTTCCCGGCCAGTATCGCCGGAATCAATCTGGATGCCTATAAGATCGGCTATGACATCATGGATGAAGACCTGAAGGCATTGGGATACCAGACAGGCTTCGGAGAAAACAGCTGGGGCTGATCCCCAACCTTGACGTCAGGTCTTTAGTAGACGTAGACCTTGGGAAGACGCTGGCCGAATGCGCAGACGATCTCGTAGTTGATGGTCCCCGTGGCCTCGGCGATGTCGTCGGCCAGGATCTCGTAGATCCCGTCGCTTCCCATGATGGTCACTTCATCTCCCAGACGGACGTAGGGCACATCGGTCACATCCACCATGCACTGGTCCATGCAGATGTTCCCCGCCAGGGGAGCCTTCACTCCGTTGACCAGAACGTGTCCCTTCATGGAATAGGGACGGGGGAATCCGTCGGCGTATCCTAAGGGGATGGTGGCGATGAGACTGTCTCTCGTGGCGGTGTACTTCCGCCCGTAGCTGATGGTCGTCCCGGGAGAGACCTTTTTCAAATGAACGATATTTGCTTTGACCGACATGGCCGGGCGCAGCTCAAGCTGCCCCCGGTCTACTTCATTTGAGGGGTAGCATCCGTAGAGGATGATTCCCGGACGAACCTGATCGTAGTAGGCCGTGGGCAGTTCCATGATGGCGGCGCTGTTGGCCAGGGTGCGGAGAGGAACGTCCACGTCCGCGGCCTGAAGCTTTTTGAAAAAGGCCCGGAAGCGCTGTTCCTGAAGATTGGCATACTGCTTGTCCGCGGCATCCGCTGTGGCAAAGTGGGAGAAGAGACCCTGGATCCGGAAGTTGGGCAGGGCAGCGATCTTCTGCACTTCGGCTACGGCGTGGGGATCCTCGGGACAGTATCCGATCCGTCCCATGCCCGTGTCGCAGACCACGTATCCGGACACGACGGTCCCCGCCTTGGCGGCGGCTTCGGAGAACTTCTCCGCGTTTTTCAGACTGTCGGTGACCGGAGTCAGATTGTATTCGATGATGGTATCCACATAGGGGTCGGGGGTCAGCCCGATGACCATGATCTCCTCGGTGATGAAGCCGGCCTGACGGAGGCGGACAGCCTCGGACAGGGTGGCCACGCCGAAGGAATCTATGCCGTTGGCGCGAAGAACGTCCGCCACCTTGATGGCGCCATGGCCGTATCCGTCGGCCTTGATGATCCCGGTGACCTTACGGTGAGGGCCGACCTTCTGCTGGATCTGCCGGATATTAAAGTCCAGATTGGTGACATTGATCTCCGCCCAGGCGGCTCGATTTGCGTTTTTATACATGGTATTTATGGGATCCTTTCTCCGCGGGAATATCTGCTCGCTGACAGTATATCACAAATCCCTTAAGGCAGGCACCAAAAAACCGCTTCGAGGATGTGGGTGAAGCGGTTTTTTGATATATTGGTTTACGTGGAATGGCTTAGGAAAGTTTCTCCATCTCCCCGTCCAGGGAGTGTTTCACACGATCGGCCTCTTCGGCGGACTTGGCATCGTTCCACTGATCCATGGTACCCACAAGGTATCCGGTGATCCGGCGGATCCGCTCAAAGGGAGCATTGGAGAAGGTATAGCTCAGATCTGCATAGTCTCCATCGATGGTGACATCCAGGGTCTCCAGCTTACGATTATATTTCTCCTCCAGATACTCGACGTAAGCCTGAGCTTCTTTCGGTTCTGCGTTTCCTGTGATCGTAACTGCCATCAATGCGTCCTCCTCAATCGTTCGTGGCACATTATACTATACACCACAAGATTTTGTATAGTGAAAACACAAAAAAACAATAAAAATACAATATGGCCCGCCTCTGGCAGGGTCAAAAGCGGTCTGAGCGCCGTGCCGGCAAGCCTTTGGGTCGGAATCTTCACAAGAAATTCATTGTAGTGCGGTAAGTTTTAACATATAATACACTCGAGCAGTTTCTGTACAAATCAATATAGGAAGAATGAAAAACAGACTGGCTACTGCTTACAACAGAATATTCGGGATCCGTTTCCGCCACGCCAAGTACATCGCGGCGGTGGTTTTCATGTTGGCAGCATGCCTTTCCACCCTGGGGATGATGACCCTGGGCGGGATGATGGACACTTCCGAGTATGCGGTAAAGGGACTGGTCGTCAAGCAGCAGGACACCAAGCTCAATGTGTCCTGGCAGCCCCAGGAGGGATGCACCGAGTACGAGGTCTTCCTCCAGCAGAACCTGAAGAAACCCAAATCCATGGACGTCAAGGGAACGTCCTGCGTCCTGGAACTGGACAAACTGGATCAGAGATACAAGGTCACCGTCACCGCCAAGGT
>CADBQT010000207.1 GCA_902796875.1 uncultured Eubacteriales bacterium | reverse complement strand
CTCCTCGGTGCAGAGGATCATGCCGCCTCTGGGTCCTCTTAATGTCTTATGGGTCGTGGTGGTCACGATGTCCGCATAGGGCACCGGATTCTCGTGATGACCGGTGGCCACCAGGCCGGCGATATGGGCCATGTCCACCATGAAGATAGCGCCCACTTCATCAGCGATCTCCTTGAAGGTCTTGAAATCGATAGCTCTGGGATAGGCGGATGCTCCGGCCACGATGAGTTTGGGCTGGTGCTCCTTTGCCTTTGCGCGAACGTCGTCGTAGTCGATCTTCTCATCCTCGCCCAGACCGTAGGCCACGAAGTTGTAGGACTTGCCGGAGATGTTCACCGGGGATCCATGGGAAAGGTGGCCGCCATTGGAGAGGTCCATGCCCAGCACGGTGTCCCCGTAGTCGAGCACCGCCTGATAGACCGCCGTGTTGGCGTTGGCTCCGGAGTGGGCCTGAACGTTGGCGTGATCTGCGCCGAAAAGCTTGCAGGCCCGATCGATGGCCAGCTGCTCCACCTCGTCGACGAATTCACAACCGCCGTAGTATCTCTTGCCCGGATACCCCTCGGCGTACTTGTTGGTCAGGGCGCTTCCCGCCGCTTCCATGATCTCGTAGTTCACAAAGTTTTCGGAGGCGATCATTTCGATCTTCGTCTCCTGCCGTCCGATTTCCCGACGGATCGACGCCGCGACTTCCGGGTCAGCCTTTTCCAGATAGTTAAAATACATACCTCTCTCCTTATCGATTATCTTAACGACAATGGTTACCTGTTACGATACGGCCCGCTCCAGACGCTTCAGCGCCAGGGCCATGGTCAGTCCGGGAATGACCCGGTTGCCGGTGATCTCCACACCCAGCATCTCGTTGATCTTCTTCAGTCGGTACTGGACGGTGTTGGCGTGGATGTCCATGAACTCCGCCGTCTTGCTGCTGTTCATCCCCGCATCCAAAACGAAGGTCTCCAGAGTATCCAAAAGCTGCTTGCCTTTGTGCTCGCCGGCTTCTTTGAACGGCTCCAGAAGTTCCACGTAGTTCTTCTTGACGAAGCCTCCCTGGATCTGGATGTTGATACAGTTGCTGACCAGGGTCAGCTCGTACTTGGTGAACACCCGCTTGTAGGGGAATACGTTCTGGACGAAGGTCCAGCTCTCGTTGATCAGCTTGTAGGCGTCGCCGGCGCCTTCGATCCCGCCGACTCCGGTGACGTGGAAGATCCGGGCCTTCTTGTTTTCCTTCAGTTTGTTGAAGAGGGTGACGCAGTCGCTCTGCTGAGCCGGCCCTGTCTCCTCGTCGCCCATGTTCAGGATCATCCCGTAGGTCTCATCGTTTTCGGTGATCTTGAGGATCTCCAGATCCGTCTTCTTCTCGAAGTCGGAGAACATCTGGCTCTCCACATCCTTATCGATGCCTTTGGAAAAGAAGGCGCAAAGGATGTCGTCCCCGTCGATCTTGGCCTCCTCCTGAAGGGTGTAGGCCAGGCTCTTGTTGCCCCGGATCAGGGCCCGGATGAATTCGGACCGGGCGTCTCTCTCCGGCGTGTATTTCCACATGCCCATGGCGAGCCGGATGATCTCCGCCAGTTTGGTGATCTCTCCGGCGGTGTAGGAATCCTCGTTGTCCACGATGAACATGTAGTATTTCTCGCTGCCGATGTTGACCGGGCCCCAGTAGGTCAGGACTCCGTTGACGTCGATGAGACGGTAGACCCGGGAGTCTCCGTCCACGTCCTGCTCCCGGCCCAGCCGGATGGCGTCCTGGATGGTCGCCTGGTGGCGGGTCTCGATGGTCAGCACCGGATTGAAGTCCTCGCTCAAGAGGATCAGCTGAAAGTCGTTGTTGATGGCCGCTTCACGGACGGCGGACTGGAAGTTGCTGTGCTTGTCGAAGTTGAGCAGGTGGAAGATGGTGTTGCTGATCAGGCTGTTGCGGAAGTTGTCTCCGTACAGGACCCGATCCATCACATCGGTGATGGCCGCAGAATACCCCGTCCCCTTCTCCATGACGATAAGGGGCAGCTCCATGGACTCGGCCACCCGGATGAGGCGGTCGCTCACCTTGCGTTTGGCTCCCCTGGGGTAGACAGCGACAGCGGCGCAGCCCTCTTCACCTACTGCACGAAGGAGCTCGCACTGGGCGTCCACATCCGGGACCCCGGCGAATCCGGTCAGCAAAACCTCCGTCGGGGATATCCCGGCGTCCTTCAGGCCCTTTGGTGATTCTGCATCCAGCACGGAGATGGTCCGGACTTCGTTGTCCAGGCTTTCCTCTCCGGCTACGACCTGGGCTTCCTTAAAGGCTTCCAGGTTCAGGCAGTCCTCTACGGTTACTCTCACTTGCCTTCCGTCTCCTCTGCATCGTCTTCTTCGTCCTCGAGGACCTCGATCTCGGCCTCGGG
>CADBQT010000206.1 GCA_902796875.1 uncultured Eubacteriales bacterium | reverse complement strand
GAGTCAGTTTACCACGATTTCCCACCTCCTGTAAAGGCAACAGGATTATGCCTTTTTTTGGGCAAACAAGTCCTCCGAATCGCCTCCCGTTTCCTTGCGCAGGCCCATACAAACTGGTAAAATAATATAGAATTTTCTAAATTCTATTATGCAAGTTAAACGTTACTGTTCGAGTCAATGATCAAACGGAGGAAATCATGAACTTTAAGAAAATGACGCTGAAGATCAACGGCGCTGACCGTACGTTCATCTGCGATCCCGCAAAGGACACGCTGGCTGACGTGCTTCGTCGCATTGGTCTGACGGGAACGAAGATCGGTTGCGGTATGGGTGCCTGTGGCGCCTGCTCGGTAATCGTCGACGGCAAGGTCGTCCGCTCCTGCATGAAGAAGATGGACAAGATGGAGGAGTACTGTGATGTCACCACCATCGAAGGACTGGGCAGTGTGAACTATCCCCACGCCCTCCAGTCTCTGTGGGTCGCCTTCGGCGCCGTTCAGTGCGGCTTCTGCGTACCCGGATTCATCGTATCCGCGTATCAGCTGCTTCTGGACAACCCCAGCCCCACCAGAGAGGACGTTCGGGACTGGTTCCAGAAACACAGAAACGTCTGCCGGTGCACCGGCTACAAGCAGATCGTTGATGCGGTCATGGCTGCGGCGGAGGTCATGCGTGGCGAGAAGACGGTGGAAGATTTCCGCTACGACTGGAAAAAGGATATCGGAAACTTCTACGGCAAGCCTCTGGAGCGGCCCAACGCCCTGCCCAAGGCCTGCGGCGTCTGCGACTTCGGCGATGACGTGGAGCTCCACATGCCGCCGGAGACCCTGAAGGTGGAGATGGTCATGCCCAGGATCACCCACCACGCCAAGATCAAGAAGATCGACTTCGAGGAAGCGGAGAAGATGCCCGGCGTAGTCAAGGTCATCACGGCCAAGGACGTGAAAGAACTGGGCTGCAAGAACTACTTCATGGCCTTTGGATTCTCCGAGAGAACGGTAGAACTCCAGGAGCACCATCACATCCTGGCTGAGGATGAGATCAAATGGTACGGCGACGTAGTCGCTCTGGTGGTGGCGGATACCCGGGCTCACGCAAAGGCAGCGGCGGACGCGGTCAAAGTCGAGATCGAAGAACTGGACGCCCACCTGAACCTGCTGGACGCGGTGGCTCCCGGTGCCAGACAGATCTACGACTGGATGCCGGACACCTACGCACCCAACACCTACTGCCATCTGCCCGTGCTGAAGGGGGATGACGAGAAAGTACCGGAGATGATCGACAATGCCGCCTTCTCTGTGGAAGGTTCCTTCTATTCCTCCAGAGAGCCCCACATGTCCATCGAGGGCGATGTGGCTCAGACCTACTACGATGAAGACAATAAACTCTGCGTTCACTGTAAGACCATGACCCTCTACTGGGATAAGGACGAGATGGCCAACGCCCTGGGTCTGGACTCCGAAACGGAGATCCGCCTGATTGAGAACCCCACCGGCGGTTCCTTCGGATGGGCCATGAATGCTCACAACTGGACCCTGTGCGCATACGCGACCATGGTCACCAAGATGCCCTGCGCTCTCTCCATGGACTACAAACAGTTCATGGCAGTCACCGGCAAGCGGTCCCCGTCCTGGTGGAACGCCCGTCTGGCCTGTGATGAGAACGGCAGATTCGTCGCCGGTGAGTGGGACTGCGCGCTGGATGCCGGCTGCTTCGGTGAATTCACCGATGACAAGCTGACCAAGACCTCCCGGTTCATGCTCTATCCCTACTACATCCCCAATGCGGTAGGCATCAACCGGTCGGCGGTCACCAACCACGTCTGGACCACGGCCTATCGTGGCTACGGTGCGCCCCAGGCTTACACCTGCTCCGAGGCCATCGTCGACATGCTGGCGGAAGAAGCCGGGATCGATCCCTTCGACTTCCGGTACATCAACATCGCCCGGACGCCGGAGGAGACCAACGTCAACCAGATGCCTTATCTCCACTATCCCATGGAGGAGATGATGGACAAGCTGAAACCCGTCTACGATGAGAAGAAGGCGGAAGCGGAAGCCTGGAACAAGGATCACGACGACGTCAAGAAGGGCGTCGGCCTGGCCTGGGGCGGATACAACGTCGGCCTGGGCGGCATCGACGAAGCCCACGTGGCTCTGGAACTGATGCCCGACGGCACCTTCCGCAAGTACGACACCTGGCAGGATCAGGGTCAGGGCGGAGACCAGGGTTCCCTGATCTGTACGCTGGAAGCCCTGAAGGAATACTTCCCCGACATTACGCCGGAGGATGTGAAGCTTATCCAGGATGACTCCAAGTACTGCCCCAACACGGGTGAGTCCGCCGGT
The DNA here is from genome assembly GCA_902796875.1 of uncultured Eubacteriales bacterium. GTDB lineage: Bacteria > Bacillota > Clostridia > Peptostreptococcales > Anaerovoracaceae > Lentihominibacter. The sequence goes on along the minus strand of CADBQT010000206.1, from coordinate 1,013 downwards.
TCCCGGTCCCACTACGCCAACGGCAAAGCCTCCATCGTGGCGGCGAAGAACATCGCCGACGCCATGAGAAAGGAAGACGGGACCTACAGAACTTACGACGAAATGGTGGCCGAAGGCCTGCCGACGAGATACAACGGCGACTGGGCGACCATCGACGAGTACAACTACTTCTACGATCTGGATCCCAACGATGGATCCGGCAACCCGACCTACACCTACACCTACGCCCTCTTCCTGGCGACGGTAGACGTGGAGGTCGCCACCGGTAAGACTCAGTGCACCGGCATGACCTGCGTCGAGTGGATCGGCAAGCCCGGAAACATCCAGGCTGTGGAAGGCCAGATCTACGGCGGCATGTCCCACGCCATCGGCTTCGCTCTCTCCGAGCAGTACGAAGACGTGGAGAAGCACTGGAACATGGCCGCAGCCGGCATGCCCTACATCAAGGACATCCCCGACTATCCCAACTTCAACTACATCCACATCGATGGCGAAGATCCCCGTGGTCCCTTCGGTTCCTCCGGCGCGTCCGAGGCCTTCCAGTCCTCCGACCACATGGCCGTCATCAACGCCATCAACAACGCGGTCGGCGTTCGGATCTACGAACTGCCCGCCACCAAGGAGAAGGTCCTGGCCGGTATCGAAGCAAAGGCAAAGGGAGAACCCAATCCCAACAAGCCGGAGAAGTACTTCCTGGGTTCTGAGCTCTACGATGCGGTGAAGCAGATCAAGGACAACCCGATGCAGCCCACCCTCCCCGATGACATCGAATTCGGCGAACTGGGCAAGGAGGGCGTCCGCTGGAAGCCGTCTCAGGAAGACCAGTATCTGAACTACAGAGCAAAGATCAAGAAATAAGATCTGCACTGAAGTAAAAAAAAGAAGCTGCCGCATCTGCGGCAGCTTCTTTTCGGTTACGGATTTGGACAGGCCTCTCAACTGAAAAAGCGCCACGCGCTGAAGCGCTGCGCTTTCTGTAGAGGGCCTGCGCGCCAAATCGTAGATTTGGGCAG
>CADBQT010000205.1 GCA_902796875.1 uncultured Eubacteriales bacterium | reverse complement strand
GGCATCCATCTCGGAGGGCAGTTCAAAGTAATAGGCGAAATCATTGGCCGTTCCCGAGGGAAGCAGGCCCAAAGGCAGATGGATGTCGTGCTTCACCATGGCGTTGACGCACAGGTGCACGGTACCGTCTCCTCCGGCGGCGATGATCCGGCTGTATTCCTCCTGGCGGATCTCACTCAGGGCCTTGTCGATGACTACGCCTCTGGCGGCCCGCACGGGAACCACCTGATAGCCGGCCTTCTGGCACCGGTCGATGATGTGATCCAGGTTGGTCCGATATATGCCGCTGCCGGAATAGGGATTGTAGTACAGCAGCAGTTTTTCTCTGCGTTTACCCTCGCTCATCTCCAATCAACCTCCTGACGGCCCCGATCAGATAAAGGGACCCGGCGAAAAGGATCACGTCGTACCGGCCTTTGCGGTCCAGGGCCTGCCGGACGCATTCCGCCGGCTCTTCCGCTGCCGCAACAGGCTTCCTCCCTCTGGCCGAAAGCTTTTCGCCAAGTTCTTCGGCAGAGAGTCTGCGGGGATTATCCGGAGATGCCGCAATAAAGTCTGCCCGGATACCGGTGAAATGATCCAGTATGGCGTCCACATCCTTATCCGCCAGGATGCCGACGACCATGAGGATCTTCTTTCCCTGAAACAGCCGGCCTGCCGTTTCCGCCAGAGCCGATGCTCCCGCTTCGTTGTGGGCTCCGTCCAGGACGATGAGCGCCTCGGAGGAGTCGCCCGATTCCCAGCTTTCCCGGCCGCCGACCACTTCAAACCTGCCCGGCCAGACCGCTTCTTTAAGGCCCCGATAGAGAGCCGACCGCTCCACGCGGATCTTTCTCTCCTTTCGCAGGACCTCCAAAGCTGCGATGGCCGTCTTCAGGTTCTCCGCCTGATGACGGCCGGACATGGAGATCTCCATGTCCCGGTAATCCGTCCCCCAAAGGTCCATGCTCACCTGCTGGCCCAGGGGACTTGCCCAATCTATATTATACTCGATTTTCGAAATATCGTACAGCCGGCACCCCTCGCCGTAGGCTTTGCGGGCGATGACCGCTGCCGCGCCCCGGTCCTCCACGTTGGAGATCACGGGGGCCCCGTCTTTGATGATCCCTGCCTTTTCGCCGGCGATCTTCTCCAGGGTATCCCCCAGCACGTCCGTATGATCGAAGGTCACCGTGGTAATGATGCAGGCCAGGGGGTCCCGGATGACGTTGGTGGCATCACCCCGTCCGCCCAGTCCTGTCTCCAGCACGACGATGTCCGGCTCCTGCTCGGCAAAGTACATAAATGCGATGGCCATGACCGCCTCGAATTCCGTGGGAGATACCTCTCCCTCGGCTACCATGGCGTCCATCTCGTCCAGCACCCGGTTTCCGATCCGGTCCAGAGCCTCGTCGGAGATGTACTGGTCGCCGCACTGGATCCGCTCATTGAACACTTCAATATAGGGGGAAATGTACATCCCCACACGGTATCCGCAGGCCGACAGTCCCCCTTCCAGGAACTTGCAGACCGAGCCTTTGCCGTTGGTCCCCGCCACGTGGATGAACTTCATCCCGTCCTGGGGATCGCCGAGACGTTTAAGCAGGGACTGGAGGCGCTCCAATCCCAGGACACTGCCGAACCGGTCCAGCTGATGGATCCTTTCCAATACGCTACCGGCCAATTTTACTCTCCACCATGGCGAGTCTTGCGCTCACCTTTTCCAGCATTTCTTCGTACCGGGCTTTCTTGGCCTTTTCCTCATCCACGACAGCCGCCGGCGCTTTGCTGACGAATCCCTCGTTGTTGAGTTTGCCGTTCACCCGCTTCACCTCTCCCTGGAGGCGCTTTTCTTCCTTCTGCAGACGGGCCAGTTCCGCCTCGTAATCCATCAGGTCGTCCAGAGGGATGAATACCTCCGCCCCGTCGACCACGGCGGACATGACCTCTTCCGGCACATCGGCCCGGCTTGCGGCAAAGGTGAGCTCCGTCAGGTTGGCCAGAGCCTTCACGTACCGTTCGCCGGCTTTCACCACCGACACCCTGCCTTCGCTGCACAGGACGATGCCCCGCAGCTTCCGGCTGGGGGCGGCTTCCGCTTCCGCCCGGATGTTCCGGATGCTCCGGATGATGGCCATGGCCATCTCCAGTTTTTTCACTTCCTCGGGCCAGGTCATGGCCTCGTCGTATTCCGGCCAGGACGCCCGGATCAGCATGCTGTCCGGATCTCCCTGGGACGCTTTCTCGTTTCCGGGGAGGAACCCCCAGATCTCCTCGGTGATAAAAGGCATGAAGGGATGAAGCAGTTTCAGCATATCCTTCAGCACCTTCACCAGGATGTACCGGACCGTTTTCTTGTCCTGCTCGTCGTCTCCGTAGAGCCGCTCCTTGACCAGTTCGATGTACCAGTCGCAGTACTCGTTCCAGATCAGGTCGTACACCCGCTGTCCGGCCAGGGCCAGATCGTATTTCTCCATGGTCTCCGTCACGTACCGGGCTGCGTCGTTGGCCCGGGCGACGATCCACTTGTCCTCGTCTTTCCAAAGGGAGGGATCCACTTCCTCGCAGCCATCCTCCAGGTTCATGATGACGAACCGGGAAGCATTCCACAGTTTATTGGCAAAATTACGGGAGGCTTCCAGCCTGTCCGTCTTGAATCGCATGTCGTTGCCCGGGGTGATGCCCGTGGTCAGCATGAACCGCAGAGCATCGGCGCCGTACTGGTCGATGACCTCCAGAGGATCGATGCCGTTGCCCAGGGATTTGCTCATCTTCCTGCCCTGCTCGGCCCGGACCAGGCCGTGGACGTACACGTCGTGGAAAGGCACCTGTCCCGTGGTCTCCAGGGCCGAGAATACCATCCGCACCACCCAGAAGAAGATGATGTCGTATCCCGTGACCAGAACGTTGGTGGGATAGAAATACTTCAGGTCCTCGGTCTCCTCCGGCCATCCCAACGTGGAGAAAGGCCAAAGAGCGGAGGAGAACCAGGTATCCAAAACATCTTCGTCCTGGGTCAGGTTATGGCTTCCGCACTTGGTGCAGGCTTCCGGCGTCGTCTCGCTGACCACGATCTCGCCGCAGTCGGCGCAGTACCACGCAGGGATCCGATGTCCCCACCAAAGCTGACGGGAGATGCACCAGTCGCGGATCTCCTCCAGCCAGTGGAGGTAGACCTTCTGGAACCGCTCGGGCACATGGCGAAGGGTACCGTTATGGGCCGCTTCGATGGCCGGCTTGGCCAGTTCCTCCATGGAGACGAACCACTGATCCGACAGCATGGGCTCCACGACGGTGTGGCACCGGTAGCACTCCCCGACGGGGATGACCATCTCTTCCGTCTTGACCAGATATCCCGCATCCTCCAGGTCCTTCACCCAGGCTTTGCGGCACTCGTACCGATCCATGCCGGCGTATTTTCCCGCCTCCTGGTTCATGGTGGCGTCATCGTTGATACAGCAAAGGTTTTCCAGGCCGTGGCGC
>CADBQT010000204.1 GCA_902796875.1 uncultured Eubacteriales bacterium | reverse complement strand
TGCTTACGTTATCGGGAATAAAGCTGGTGTTCATGGTTATCGTTTCTCCAAAATGAAATATCCGGCGGGTCGGTTTTCGGGCCTCCCCGCCGTTATGTTTGTCGTCGGTGAAGACCGTTTATTTGGTGCCGAAGATCCGGTCTCCCGCATCGCCCAGACCCGGGACGATGTAGGCGTGTTCGTTCAGGCACTCATCCTTGGCTGCGATGAAGATGTCCACATCCGGGTGAGCCTTCTGCAGGACCTCGATACCTTCGGGGGCCGCGATAAGGCACATGAAGGTGATGTCCTTGCCGCCCCGCTCCTTGATGAAGTTGATGGCCGCCACGGCGCTGCCGCCGGTGGCCAGCATGGGGTCGGTCACGAAGATCTTCCTTTTGTCGATGTCGTCGGGCATCTTGCAGTAATACTCATGAGGCTCATGGGTCTCAGGATCTCTGTACAGTCCGATGTGTCCCACTTTGGCGTTGGGGATGATCTGCAGGATCCCGTCCACCATGCCCAGTCCCGCTCTCAGGATGGGCACGATCGCCACGTCTTCTCCCTTCAGCATTTTGACCGTGGTCTCGCAGATCGGCGTTTCGATCTTGACGTCTTCAAGGGCCAGGTCTCTGGAGGATTCGTAGGTCATCAGCATGGCGATCTCTCCTACGATCTGCCGGAAATCCTTCGTCCCAGTGTTTTTGTCTCTGATCATCGCTGTCTTGTGCTGAATTAACGGATGGTCGAAAACGTACACTTTTCCCATGTCACTCTTCCTTTCTGTGTTGGGGCTATATCTTCACGCCGCGGATGCGGCGATTCCTGACTACATTTCGTCCAGCATGTCTACCCGGCGCTGGTGCCGTCCCCCCTCGAAGTCCGTATCCAGGAAAGCGTCTACGATCTCAAGGGCCAGGGCCTCGTCGGTGATCCGGCCGCCCAGAGACAGCATGTTGGCGTCGTTGTGTTTCCGGGTGAGCTCCGCCATCTCCACGCTGGTGCAAAGGCCGCAGCGTATGCCATGGATCTTATTGGCTGCGATGGAGATGCCGATCCCCGTGCCGCACACCACGATCCCCCGCTGGGCTTTGCCCGCGGCTACGGTCTCGGCGCAGGCCTTGCCGTAGATGGGATAGTCCACCGACTCTTCCGAGCTGGTGCCCAGATCCACTACCTGGATGCCCTCTTTTGCCGCCAGATGTTTCCTGATTGTCTCCTTGAGCTTGAATCCGCCGTGATCGCTGGCGATGGCGATGATCATATCTTCCTCCCCGGGGCGCGCCCCGCTTCCTCAAACTTTGACGATGTTGTATCCCGCGGATTTGAGCATGCGGTTCATTACCGCAAACCCTACTCCGTCCGAATCGCTTAATGCACCGGCCAGGATGAGGTCGACCCCCTCCTGATCCAGATCCCGCAGCCGGGCGAAAAAGTCGTGGGCCGCTTCGATGAAAGCCTTCTCCTCGAAGAGGATCACCCCTACCGTGTTGCCCAGTCTTTCGTTCAGGGTCTTCAGTCTCTCGATCTCCGACTGTACCCGGTCCCGCTGGCCTTCCACCACCAGCATGTCCGCCTTGGGCGCATAGTGCCGGTACTTCATCCCTGGTGACTTGGGCTGAAAGTCCGCCTCGCCGACTCCGTCTTCCGGATCCAGGGCCACATGACGGGATTCCTCCGTGAGGGACGGATCGTATCGGACCTCCTTGCCCAAAGCAGCTTCGATGGCCTCCGCCGTGATGATCCCCGGCCGAAGGATCGTGGGGACATCCCCCGTCAGATCCAGCACCGTGGATTCGATGCCTACCCGGCAGTCCTCCCCTTCGATGATGGCGTCGATCCGGCCGTCCAGATCGGCGATCACGTCCCTGGCCCGGGTGGGGCTGGGGCTTCCCGAAAGGTTGGCGCTGGGAGCCGCGATGGGGCATCCCGAAGCGTTGATCAGATCCAGCGCCGGCTGAGCGTCGGGCATCCGCACCGCCACCGTGTCCAGCCCCCCAGTGGTCCTGTCCGGAACGGAAGGCTTCTTCTTCACCACGATGGTCAGCGGGCCCGGCCAGAAATTCTCGATGATGGTCACGATGTCCGGACTGAGCATCGGGGTCAGCTGACCGATGTCGCTGGCCCGGGCGATGTGGACGATCATGGGGTTGTCGCTGGGCCTTCCCTTGGCTTCATACACGGCG
>CADBQT010000203.1 GCA_902796875.1 uncultured Eubacteriales bacterium | reverse complement strand
GCCGTATCCATGCAGGTGAAGGCGGGGATCCGCCGCTCGGTGGCCTTCCTGCGCACCGGGAAGCTGTCGTTTTCCTTGCTGTTGGCCACGATGGGCACGTTGATGATCATGGCCAGCTGATCGGCGCTGTCCGTCTCGTGGTTCATGATCCACTTCTGGGCCGTATCGTAGTCCATCAGGCCGGTCTCGATGCCATGTTCCCGTACGAATTCGATGGTGTCGTCCGTGGAGAAGATCCTGAATCCCGCATCCACATAGCCTTTGAGGATCTCCGCCGTATAGTCGTTCTGATCCGCCGGCCGCAGGGTGACGAAGATGTTCCCCTCCGTGGGGATGTTGGAGCCTTCCCCCAAGAATCCCTTGTACAGGGCCTTGTCCAGATCCGGGTCGATCCCCAGGACCTCTCCCGTGGATTTCATTTCCGGTCCGAGGGCCATGTCCATGTCCGTCAGCTTGGCGCTGGAGAACACCGGGACCTTGACGGCGTAGTCTTTGCTTCTGGGGTAGATCCCCGTGCCGTATTCCCACTGGTCCAAAGGCTTGCCCAGCATGGCAGCCACTGCCAGTTTCACCATAGGCACACCGGTGACTTTGCTCAAAATAGGCACCGTCCGGGAGGCTCTCGGGTTCACCTCGATGACGTAGATCTTCTCTCCGTCCCAGGCGTACTGGATGTTCACCAGGCCCACCACGTTGAGGGCTTCGGAGATCCTCTTGGTGTAGTCCACCAGGGTGTCTCTCACCTCATCGGTCAAAGAGAAGTCCGGATACACGCTGATGCTGTCTCCGGAGTGGACTCCCGCCCGCTCCACGTGCTCCATGATGCCCGGGATCAGGATGTCCTTCCCGTCGGCGATGGCGTCCACCTCGATCTCCCGTCCGCTGATGTACTGGTCGATAAGGACCGGGTGCTCCGTGGACAGGGACACCGCTTCCTTCAGGTACTTCTCCAGCTCGTCGTCGCTGTAGACCACCTGCATGGCCCGGCCGCCGATGACGTAGGACGGACGCACCACCAGAGGATAGCCCAGCTTTTTCACTGCCGCAAAGGCATCCTCTCTTGTGGTCACCGCCACGCCCTCGGGAACGGCGATGCCAAGCTCCTCCAGAAGGGCCACGAACTTCTCCCGGTCTTCCGCCAGATCGATGCTCTCGAAGGAAGTGCCCAGGATGTTGATGCTCCGGCTGTTCAGCTGCTCCGCCAGGTTCAGGGAGGTCTGTCCGCCGAACTGGAGGATCACGCCGTAGGGACGCTCCCGCTTGATCACGTTCATCACGTCGTCCACGTGGAGAGGTTCGAAATACAGCTTATCCGATGTGTCGAAGTCGGTGCTCACCGTCTCCGGATTGTTGTTCATGATGATGGCTTCATAGCCCAGATCCTTGATGGCCCAGATCCCCTGGACGCAGCAGTAGTCGAACTCGATCCCCTGGCCGATCCGGATGGGGCCGGAGCCGATGACCAGGATCTTCTCCTCCGGACTGGGGACGCTCTCGTCCTCTCCGTCGTAGCAGGAGTAATAGTAGGGAGTTACCGCATCGAACTCTCCGCCGCAGGTGTCCACCATCTTGTAGACCGGGTAGATGTCGTTGTACACACGGATGTCCTGGATCACCGCCCGGGAGACGCCCGTCAGGGCCAGAATATCGTTGTCCGTCAGGCCTCTGGACTCCGCCTCGTGGAGGAGCTCCTTGGTCAGGGGCTCATCCCTAAGCTGCTTTTCCAGGTCGATGATCCCCCGGATCTTCCGGAGGAACCACCGGTCGATCTTCGTCTCTTCAAAGATCGCTTCCACATCCATCAGGTCTCTCCGCATCAGTTCGGCGATGCAGAAGATCCGCTCGTCGTCGCAGGCCTTCATCTTCTCGATGAGGGCATCGCCCTCAAGGCCGGTCACAAAGGGCACGTGAAGCCCGTCGCTTTTGATCTCGATGGAGCAGAGGGCCTTCAGAAGGGCGCTCTCGAAGGTCCGGTCGATGGACATGACCTCGCCGGTGGCCTTCATCTGGGTCCCCAGCTTTCTCGACGCCGTGCGGAACTTGTCGAAGGGCCACTTGGGGAACTTGACCACCACGTAGTCGATGGCCGGCTCGAAGCAGGCGCTGGTGGTCTTGGTCACGTAGTTGGACAGCTCGTCCAGATGGTACCCCAGGGCGATCTTGGCCGCGATCTTGGCGATGGGATATCCCGCCGCCTTGGAGGCCAGAGCCGAGGACCGACTCACCCGGGGATTCACTTCGATGACGATGTAGTCACCCGTGTCCGGATCCAGAGCAAACTGGATGTTGCAGCCGCCCTCGATGGCCAGGCTGCGGATGATCTTGATGGATGCGCTTCTCAGCATCTGGTGCTCCGCGTCCCGCAGGGTCTGCACCGGCGCCACCACCACGCTGTCTCCCGTATGGACGCCCACCGGGTCCATGTTCTCCATGCTGCAGATGATGATGCAGTTGTCCCTGCCATCCCGCATGACTTCGTATTCGATCTCCTTCCATCCGGCCACGGATTTCTCCAG
>CADBQT010000202.1 GCA_902796875.1 uncultured Eubacteriales bacterium | reverse complement strand
GTTTCATTGCGGGTTGTGGTTGCCTCGTCAGGTCGCCCGCCGGGGTCACATCTTCATGGCGATGTAGGCCTGGCCCAGGGCAAGTCCGCCGTCGTTAGGGCTGACGGAGATGTTGTAGAAGGGTTCGAACCCAAGTTCCCGCAGGCGAGTGAGGGCGCCTTCCATAAGGATCCTGTTCTGAAAAGTTCCGCCGGTGAGGGCCACCTGTCTGGCACCGGTCTCCTCCCGGATGCGCAGGCATTCGGTAGCGATCATCTCGATGATCCGCTGATGGAAGGCGAAAGCCAGATCGCTGGCCTCATCTTCTCCCGGATGGCTTTGTCCAAAGGCGGCGGCGTCCTCCAGCATGATGGCGCACTGTCCTTCATAGTCGTTGTAATCCTTGATCCCCAGCAGAGCGGAGACGGCGTCGAAGAGCCGTCCCATGCTGGAACTTCTGACCGTGTTGATCTTCATGTCGATGGCCTTCAGGACCATCCGGGCGTCGGTGCAGCCCATGACGGACTCGGCGCCAAACTCCAGGATATCGGAGATATCGATGGCGATCTGGGGGCAGCCCTTTTCGTCCGCGGCTTCCGATGAAGTCTGGGCGGGCACGGATTCCATTGCCTTTGCGGCGTCTGCCATATAGGAGAGGGCGCTTCGATGGGCGTCCTTCATGGAGGAGTCGCCCCCGATCATATCCACGTACTTCAGGTGGGCCATGCGGGTGAACTCGCTTCCCTCGCAGAGGAGGAACTCCCCGCCCCAGATGGCGCCGTCGGTGCCGTAGCCCGTGCCGTCGAAGCTGATGCCGATGACCGGTCCGTCCAGGTCGTGCTCCGCCATGACCGAGGCCACGTGGGCGTGATGGTGCTGGACGCGGAGAAGGGGAAGGTCGTGTTCCTTTGCGTATTCTTCGGCGAACCGGGTCGTCTCATAGAGGGGGTGGAGGTCACAGACCACCTTGTCCGGGCGGATCCTGAACAGTCTGGCCATTCGGTCCACGTTTTCCCGGTAGATCTCCTGATTTTCCACCGTGTCCATATCGCCGAAGTACTGGCTCATATAGAGGAAAGGCCCCTTGGTGAGGGCGAAAGAATTCTTCAGCTGGCTTCCGGCGGCGAAGACGGAAGGGGTCGCGGCGGGAGCGCTCACGTAGAGGGGCAGGGGAGCGTACCCCTTGCTCCTGCGGATCATCTGGGGCTGACCGTCGATGACCCGGGCCACCGAATCGTCGGCCCGGACCAGGATACGCCGCTCGTTATACAGGATGCCATCCAGGGCCGGCTCCCCGCTCAACCAGGAGTTCATCTCCTCGTCGTCCCGGATCATGGGCAGATCCGACCGGTTGGCGCTGGTGAAGATCAGCGGTCCCGTCCGGTCCAAAAGCAGATACTGGGCCGCGAGGGAAGGGAGGAAGGAGCCGATGAAGCGGCTTTGCCGAAGGTCTTCCAGGGAACAGCCTCCCGGGAGGTCCTCAGGCAGGGTGAAGCCCTCTTCGTTCAGGCGATGCTCCAGAAGGAGGATGGGCCGGGCGGAGGACTCCAGCAGGCGTGCCTCCACGTCGCTGACCTGGCAGAAGGACCGGATCTGATCCACGCTTCGGAAGAGGACGGCGAAGGGCTTGGCCTCCCGGCCTTTGATCTCCCGAAGTTTCCACACGGCGTCGGCGTTAAAAGGATCGGCCACCAGATTGTAGCCGCCGACGCACTTGAAGGCGATGACGCCGCCGCCTCTCAGGATCCGGGCCGCATGGTCCAGGATCGCCTCATCATCCGGCCCGTCGATCCCGCCGTCCCGGTCCGCCCACTTGAGATATGGGCCGCACTCGTGGCAGGAGATGGTCTGGGCGTGGTGGCGCCGGTCGGAGATATCCGTGTACTGGCTCTCGCAGAATCCGCACATGGGGAAATCCACCATGGTGGTGTTGTCCCGGTCATAGGGGATGCGGTCGATGATGGTGTACCTGGGGCCGCAGATCATGCAGCTGATGAAAGGGTGGAGATACCGGGGGTCAGCCGGATCGTAAAGTTCCTCCAGACAGTGGGGGCAGATGGCCATATCCGGGGGGATCATGGCCGCCTCATCGCCGCCCTCGTCGCTGGAGACGATGGAAAAACCGGAAAAATCCGTGTGATCCACCGGCGTTCGTTTGATGTGGACGATCTCCGCCGGCTCAGGTTTTTCCTCCTGAAGGGCGACAAGAAATGCGTCGATCCGCTCCGGCGTGTCGGTGAGGGTGATCTCCACCAGACCGCCGATGTTCAGGACCTGGCCTTTCATATCCATGCGCCGGGCCAGTTTCGCCACAAAGGGGCGAAAACCCACCCCCTGGACGATGCCCCAGATACGGATGATCTGGGTGACGTTTTTCTGATCAGTCATGGCTGTGGTGATCATGGTCGTGATCGTGATGGTGTTCCTTCACTTCGAGGGCCGCAGCCTTTTCCTCCAGCCAGGCAGCCACTTCTTCGAAGCCTTCTCCGGTCCTGCCGGATACTTTGAAGACGGGAACATCCTTGTTCAGAGCCCGCACTCCCTTCATGAAGAACTCCTCGTCGAAGTCCAGGTAGGGGATCAGGTCCACTTTATTCAGGATGATGATGTCGGCTTTTTCAAAGGCCAGGGGATACTTGTAAGGCTTGTCGCTGCCCTCGGTCACCGTGGAGATCAGCATCATCACGTGCTCTCCGATGGTGAATTCGGCGGGGCAGACCAGATTGCCGATGTTCTCGATGAAGAGGATCCCCGGTTCGTCGAAACTCATGTGCTCCGTCTGGTGCTGGATGAGGGGAGCGTCCAGATGGCAGGCTCCATAGGTGTTGATCTGATGGGTCTCGATGCCCATGGCGTTCAGATCCTGAGTATCCAGATCCGATTCGATGTCCCCCTCGATGACGTAGGGACGGACCTTCAGATGACGGGTGATGTTCTTGATGGTCGTGGTCTTGCCCACTCCCGGGGCGCCCATTTCATTGACCACCAGGATGCCGTGGTCGGTCAGGTGCTCGTTGACGTGATGGGCGATATGGTCGTTTTCGTCCAGGATGCCTTCCTGGACATCGATCCTGCGAATGTCATGCATAGATATTTCCTCCTACTCCACCTCGATGGTGTCGATATAAAATTCTTTGCCGATCTCCGTGGGCTCTCCCTCGCCGCCGCATTCCGGGCAGGCAAAGGACAGGAGCTGCCGCTCGAAGAGAGCGCCGCAGGAGGTGCACCGAAGCTTGGGTTTCACGTGCTCGATGTTCACCGTGGCTCCCTCGCAGAGGGTCCCCTCGGAGATGATATCGAAATACATCTGGACGGAGCTGCCCACGTAGCCGGAGTAGTCTCCAAT
>CADBQT010000201.1 GCA_902796875.1 uncultured Eubacteriales bacterium | reverse complement strand
GACCGGCTGCAGATGCACGGCTGGCAGGTGCCGGCTTATCCTCTGCCCGAGGGCGCCGAGGATGTGATCGTGCAGCGGATCGTCTGCCGGGCAGACCTGACCTATGCCCTGACGGACGCCTTCGTGATCGACTTCAACAAGTGCCTGGAGGACCTGAAGAACGCCCACGTACTCTGCAACGAGAATAAGTCGGGAAGATACGGGTTTGTGTATTAACGGGGATCAGAAATCTGCCCCGGAGCTTTTCCTTTCCGGAAGATTTGTCAGAAGAACTGCGGACACGACCAGAGCCGCTCCGATCATCATGCGCCCGGTCAGCTGATCGCCGACCAGGAAGTAACCGAAGATGCATGCCAGCACCGGTTCCATGGTGTTGATCAGGGCGGCGTTTCCCGGTCCGATGAGCCGCACGCCGATGGCGTAACAGAGGATGGCGAGGAATACGCAGATCACCGAGAGCAGGAGCATCATCCCGATCTGTCTTGGCTCCGTCGCAAACAATGGCGTGCCGCTGATCAGGCACCGGATGAAGTTGACCGCCGCCGCCGAAGACATGACGTAACCGGCCACCGCGAAGCTGTTTTCTTCCCGCACGCTTTTCGCATCCAGACCGAAGATGTAGATCACGTAGCCCACCGCAGCCAGAAAGGCAAAGAAGACGCCGACGAGCATCCGGGAACCACCCTCTCCTGAGACCGTGTCCGGTGACCAGACGATGAGGAGCAGTCCGCCAAAGGACAGGACGGCCGCCAGGATCTTGGCCGCTCGGACCGGCTCCCGTCCGGTGATCATTTCGATAGCCACGATCATGGCCGGGAAGGTAAAGGATACGATGGTGGCCAGTGACCCGGAGATGTAATCGAAGGAAATGTACAGGGTGGTGGACATGAAAATGTAGCCGAAGCAGGCGACCGCCATGGTCAGCGCCGCCCTCCGGCTGAACCTGACCCGGATCTTCCGGATCAGGAGAAAGGCCCACATGATCACCGCCGCATAGAGGAACTTGTTGAACAGGAGCGTCCCTGTCTCCACCCCCATCCCAAAGGCAATAAAAGAGAAGGACGGCACCAGTCCGTAGCAGACGGATGTGGCCGTCACGGCAGCTGCGCCCAGTATTCGGTTGTTCCTGCTGTCGTTCTTCAAAGCATCCCTCCGCTTCCATCATATCCACGGAAGAACTTTTGTCAATGATCCCGCGATGGTGTATTATTCTATTTGATAACTGTCCTAGGATTATTTACGTGTTCCGACTCCTGAGACACTACCGATCTGTTCCGTTGGTTGGCAGGAAAAAGCTGCTCACGTCCACTCCTTCGAGCATGAGCAGCTTCACTTTTTTGTCCAGCCCGCCGCCGTATCCGGTGAGGGATCCGCCCGTCCCCACTACCCGGTGGCAGGGAATGATCAGAGAGATGGGGTTGTGGCCCACAGCGCCGCCCACCGCCTGAGCGGACATACTGCCGGCTCCCCGGTCTGCGGCGATCTTCCTGGCGATCTGGCCGTAGGTCACCGTCTGGCCGAATGGGATCTTAAGCATGATCTCGCAGACGGCCCGTCGGAAGGGCGTCACCTCAAAAGACAGAGGGGGCGTGAAGCCGGGATCTCTTCCGCTGAAGTAGATATCCAGCCACTCCCCTGCCTTTGCAAAGACAGGAAGATCCCTCATCTCGCATTCAGTCCCTATGATCTCTTCGAAATATTTCTCTCCATCGAACAGAAGCCCGGTCAGAGCCGCCCCGTCGGAGCACAGCGTAATGCCCCCCAGGGGCGATTCGTAATGGGTCGTGTACTTCATATTACTCTCCTCTTCTCCGGCCGAATATACGCGCTGTATTGACATGTGGCATTTAAGGCGGGGGACATCTGGCGCTCATTATATCACATCTTGTCCAACATAAGCCCCGCAAAACCAGCTTTCAATTTTCGTTGTTATTCACAAAATTTCCGAAAAAAAATGCGAAAAATTTATTGGTCATCCATAAATTTTTCGATAAAATCCTTGACAAGGCCTCCAGGAGGCTGTAGTATGGCCTCATCGAGATAGAGGACGCGTTGTGTCATCAGTAACTCCGCCCAGGCGATGCAGAGCCGGCGGGGCGAAAGGGGCAGACGCCGAAGGGAACGATCCGCTGCATGGGACGCTGCCCTGGGAGGACGAAATAAGATTCGTTCGACTGTCGCAAAAGAAATTTGCGGAGAGCTATCCTGGATCGACGGACATAAACCATCGAGCCCCGTCCATGCGTCCTATCATGGGACCGGCCGGTCTTTGGGAGATGTCTCGGGCATGATCATACGGGCAGCTGCTTCGCAGCCGCCCTTTTTTTATTCCGCAGCTGAACAGGAGGAAACAGGAAATGACAAAGGCAAGAGTATTCACAGGCGTGGGCACGGCCCTCATCACACCCATGACCGAACAGGGTGTGGACTACGACCGGTTCGGACCCCTGATCGACTGGCAGATCGACAATGGCGTCGACGCTCTGATCATCGCGGGTACGTCCGGCGAAGGATCCACTCTCTCCGATCAGGAGCACAAGGATGTGGTGGAGTATGCGGTCAAACGCGCAGACGGCAGGGTCCCGGTCATCGCCGGCACCGGCAGCAACGACACGGCCTACGGCCTGCAGCTGACCAGGGGCTGTGTGGAGCGTGGGGCGGATGCGGTGCTGGTGGTCACCCCCTACTACAACAAGGCGACGCAGGACGGCCTGGTGAAACTCTACTATGACTATGCGGATGCGGCAGGCGTGCCCGTGATCCTCTACAACGTTCCGTCCAGGACCGGGGTCAACATCGAACCGGCTACCTACGTCCGGCTGGCGGAGCACGAGAACATCGTGGCGGTAAAAGAAGCCAACGGCAACATCTCCAAGATCACGGACACCATGGCCAGGACCGCTGGAAATCTGGACCTTTACTCCGGCAACGACGATCAAATCGTTCCCCTGCTTTCCGTAGGCGGCATCGGCGTCATCTCCGTCCTTTCCAACCTGCTGCCCAGGCAGACCCACGATCTGGTCATGGCTTACCTGAACGGAGACACCCAGACAGCTATGGAGATGCAGTTCCGTTACAACGATCTGGTCCAGTCCCTCTTCTGTGAGGTGAATCCTATCCCGGTGAAGGCGGCCATGAGCTACATGGGCTTTTGCGAGAACTACGTCCGCTCTCCCCTGTACGCCATGGAGGGAGCCAATGCGAAGCGGCTGCGTCAGTCCATGCGCAACGTGGGCATCGAGGTATAAGTGGTATGCTTTACGATAATCTGGACATCGATTCGAGCGGCCACCTGACCATCGGCGGAGTGGACACGGTGGCCCTGACCGAGGAATACGGCAATCCCCTCTACGTTATGGACGAGGACCAGCTTCGGAGAAACTGCCGGGTCTATACGGAGGCCATGGCCGAGCACCTGCCCAAGGGGAGCATGCCCCTGTACGCGGGCAAGGCCCTCTGTTTCAAGGGGCTCTACCCCATCATCCAGTCGGAGGGATTCGGCGCCGACGTGGTCTCCCCGGGTGAGATCTACACGGCCCTGGCCGGAGGATTCGATCCCGCCAACCTCTACTACCACGGGACCGCCAAGACCGACTGGGACATCCGCTACGCCATCGAAAACCACATCGGATGGTTCATCGTGGACAACGAAAACGAACTGGAGGCCCTGGACCGGATCGCCGGCGAGGCGGGGATCGTCCAGAACATCCTCCTGCGGATCACCGTGGGCATCGATCCCCACACCCAGGAGAAGATCAACACCGGACGCATCGATTCCCAGTTCGGCATCGCCGTGGACACGGGCCAGGCGGCCCGCTTCGTGGCTCATTCCATGGAGCTGAAGAATGTTCGGCTTCAGGGTTTCCACAGCCACATCGGCTCCCAGATCTTCGACAGCCAGCCCTTCCTGGATCAGGTGGACCGGCTGCTGGAGTTCGCCGCGGACATGCGGGAGCGCTTCGGGTTCACCGCCCGGGTCTTCAACCTGGGGGGAGGCTTCGGCGTGCGGTATACGGAAGAGGACCCCGAAGTGGACATTCCCTCCAACATACGCCGGATAGGGGAGCATCTTGCCCGGGGCTGCGAGGCCTTCGATTATCCCCCGCCCCGGATCCTCATGGAGCCCGGCCGGAGCATCGTGGCCAACGCCGGCCTGACTCTGTACAAGACCACCGGCGTCAAGGAGATCGACGGTTACCTGAACTACGTCACCGTGGACGGGGGCATGACGGACAACATCCGGTTCGCCCTGTACCAGGCCGACTACGTCATCACCAATGCGTCCCGGATGAACGACGAATCCTCCTATCTGTGCACCGTGGCCGGACGCTGCTGCGAGAGCGGCGACCGCATCGCGGAGGACATCTTCTTGCAGAAACCCTCCCGGGGTGATATTATCGCAGTACTGGGTACGGG
>CADBQT010000200.1 GCA_902796875.1 uncultured Eubacteriales bacterium | reverse complement strand
TCTTTTGTTTTGTATCGCCATGTCTTTTGTTTTGTATGGTCATAAGGTATAATGCGGATATGAAAAAGATCCACTGGCAAGAGGAATTGGAACTGTTTCCCACAGCCTTCTGGGAGCGGTATTTCAGCGGCTGCCGGATCGGCGTCCTGGACATCGAAACCACCGGTCTGAATCAGAGCCGGGATCGATTCATTTTGGGCGGCCTTTACGATACGAAAGAACGGATCATGCACCAGGTCTTCGCCCAAACCAGAGGGGAAGAGAAGGAGGCTCTGGAGGCCTTCATGGACCTTGTGAACAGGATGGATGCGGTGATCACCTACAACGGCCGTCACTTCGACAGTGCCTTTCTAAGGGAAAGGCTTGCGGTCTGCGGTCTTCCGGCAGGTCCCATGCCCTACGATCTGGACCTTTACCGGATGGTCAGCGGCCATTCCCCCTTGCGCAGGTTCGTTCCCAATCTTCGGCAAAAGACATTGGAGAACTACATGGGCCTTTGGTCCGACCGGACGGACGAGATCTCCGGGGGCGACAGCGTGGAGCTTTACGACGAGTACTGCAGGACCCAGGATGCGGAACTGGAGCGGCAGATTTTGCTCCACAACAGCGACGACGTGCTCCAGCTGACCAGGCTCACCCGGGTGCTGCCCAAATGCGACGTCCACCGGGCCATGTACAAGATGGGATTCCCGGCGGGAAGTCCGGGACGGATGGTCCACGTAGAGCGGATCGATTTTCACCGGGACCGGCTTCTGATCAGCGGCCTGCAAAAGGACGACCCCATCGCCTTCCGGTGCTACGAGCTGGACGGCCAACCGGTGTTCGCGGACTTCGATCCGGAGAGCGGCGGGTTCCGGGCGGAGGTGCCTTTGGTGCTCCGGTCGGGGATCTGCGTGGTGGACCTGCGAGCGCTGAACATGGGGGAGCATGAGTTCGACGGATACCCCACCAGTGGCAGCGGATTCCTCGTGCTCCGGGAAGGAGACGAGTACCGGTGCCGGGAGATCAACCATTTCGTCCGCCGGTTCATACAGAGAATAGAAACGGAAACGCGGCCGGGAGCACCGGCCCTGCAGGATAAGGAGGAACAGCGATGAACGTCAAAGACAGGATCCACAAGGTGAGAGAGAGCAGCTTCCGGCTGGCGTCCCTTCCCGTCCAGGTGAGAAACGACGCCCTGGAGGCGGTGTGCCGGTCCCTTCGCGCAAAGGCAGAGGCCGTCTTTGCCGCCAACGCCATAGATCTGGAAAACGCGGAGAAGGCGGAGCTTCCTGCACCCATCGTCAGCCGGCTCCATTTCGGCGACAAGAAACTGGCCGACTGCGTGGCGGGAGCACAGGACCTGATCGCCATGGAGGACCCTCTCTTCAAGACCCTGCTGAAGCGGGAACTGGATGAGGACCTGGTCCTGACCAGAAAAACCTGCCCCATCGGAGTCATCGGCGTGATCTTCGAATCCCGGCCGGATGCCCTGGTGCAGATCGCCTGCCTTTGCATAAAGAGCGGCAACGGCATCATCCTCAAAGGAGGCAGCGAGGCGGCGAAGACCAACCGGATCCTCTTCGACGTGATCTATCAGGCCGGAGTGGAAGCGGGGCTTCCGGAGCATTTCGCGGAGCTGCTTGAAGACCGGAGCCAGATCGACGAGCTGCTGGGCTGCGACGAGGACGTGGACCTGCTCATTCCCAGAGGATCCAATGCCTTTGTGCAGTACATCATGAGCAACTCCAACATCCCGGTGATGGGACATGCCGACGGGATCTGCCACGTGTACGCGGACAGGGCGGCGGATCCGGAAATGGCGGTGCCCATCATCATCGATTCCAAGACCCAGTACGCGGCGGCATGTAATGCGGCGGAGACACTGCTGGTCCACCGGGACGCGGCGGAGGCCATCCTGCCTGCTCTGGCCCGGGCGGCGGGAGACGAGATCGAGTGGCGGGTGGAAGAAGAAGCCCTGCGCCTGATGGAGGGCGAGCCGGCGACGGAAGAGGATTTTCGGACGGAGTATCTGGACCAGATCCTTTCGGTGAAGATCGTGGATTCCCTGGAAGAAGCCATCGACCACATCAATCGGTACGGATCCCACCACACGGACTGCATCATCACCGAGAACGATGAGACGGCGGAAAAGTTCATGGCCCTGGTGGATTCCGCCGGAGTCTACCGCAACTGTTCCACCCGGTTTGCCGACGGGTTCCGCTACGGATTCGGCGCAGAGGTGGGCATCAGCACCGGAAAGCTCCACGCCAGAGGTCCGGTGGGACTGGAAGGTCTGGTCACCTACAAGTACACCCTGGAGGGAAAGGGCCAGATCGTGGCGGACTACGCCAGCGGCAAGTCCTCCTTCCACTTCCGGGATCTGTAGTCCCGAGGCCCGCGAGAAACTCGCCGGGATCTGTGATCGTGTATTGACCGGCTATATTATGTAGGATATAATTTGCCGATGGAGGTATTGATATGAAGAAATTATTTACATCGGAATCTGTCACCGAGGGACATCCGGATAAGATCTGCGATCAGATCTCGGATGCCATCGTGGATGCGATCCTGGCCAAGGATCCCAACGGCCGCGTCGCGGCGGAAACGACGGTGAACACCGGATACGCCATGGTCATGGGGGAGATCACCACGGACTGTTATGTGGACATTCCCAAACTGGCCAGACAGGTCATCTGTGACATCGGATACGACCGGGCCAAGTATGGATTTGACGGAACGACCTGCGCCATCATGACGTCCATCGACGAGCAGTCGCCGGACATCGCCATGGGCGTGAACGAAGCATTGGAATATAAGGACGGCTCTTTGGCCCGGGAACGGGACGAACTGGAGGAGACCGGAGCGGGAGACCAGGGGATCATGTTCGGCTACGCGTGCAGTGAAACGCCGGAATTCATGCCTTTGCCTATCTCTCTGGCTCATCGGCTGGCCCGCAGACTGACGGAAGTCCGTAAGGACGGCACCCTGACCTATCTGCGCCCCGACGGCAAGACCCAGGTCACCGTGGAGTACGACGACGACAAGGTGAAGCGGATCGACACGATCCTGATCTCCACCCAGCACGACCCGGCGGCGACTTTGGACCAGATCCGGGAAGACCTGATCAAACACGTGATCCGGCCCGTGGTGGATCCCGCCCTCATCGATGAGAAGACCAAGTACCTGGTGAACCCCACCGGACGGTTCGTCATCGGCGGACCCCAGGGAGACTCGGGACTCACGGGACGGAAGATCATCGTGGACACCTACGGAGGCTACGCCCGTCACGGCGGCGGCGCATTCAGCGGCAAAGATCCGACGAAGGTGGACCGGTCTGCGGCCTATGCGGCCCGCCACGTGGCCAAGAACCTGGTCGCTGCGGGACTGGCGGAAAAGTGCGAGATCCAGCTGGCCTACGCCATCGGTGTGGCCCGCCCGGTATCCATCCTGGTGGACTCCTTCGGCACGGGCAAGCTCCCCGACGAGAAACTGGCGGAGATCGTGGAGAAACACTTCGACCTGCGGCCGGCGGCCATCATCCGTGACCTGAACCTGAAGCAGCCCATCTATCGTCAGGTGGCAGCCTACGGCCACTTCGGCAGGACGGACATCGATCTGCCTTGGGAGAGACTGGACAAAGTATCCGTTCTGGAACGGGAACTGATCTGACGAAAACAGACCTTAGGAAGGAATAAATGGGAATCAAAGTAGCGAAGTTCGGCGGCTCATCCGTCGCCGATGGAATACAGATCAAAAAAATCAGAGACATCATCAACGACGACGAGGACATCCGTTACGTGGTCGTCTCCGCACCGGGCAAACGGTTCGAAGAAGACACGAAGGTGACGGATCTCCTCTATCTTTGCATGACCCACATCGAGCACAAACTGGCCTACGAGCAGGTGTTCCAGGTGATCATGGACCGGTTCCTGGCTATGGAGAGCAGCCTGAACGTGGACATCGACATGAAGGGCGAGCTGGCGGAGATCCGCCGGAGGATCGATGAGGGCGCATCGGTGGATTACATCGCCAGTCGGGGCGAGTACCTGAACGGCAAGCTCATCGCCGCCTACCTTGGCATGGAATTTCTGGACCCCTGTGGATTCATCCGGTTCAACGAGAAGGGGCGCTTCATGGAGGAGCGGACCAACGAGGATCTGACCAAGGCCCTGGCCTCCGTGGATCGGGCGGTCATCCCCGGCTTCTACGGATCCCGGATCGACGGCTCCATCAAGAC
>CADBQT010000199.1 GCA_902796875.1 uncultured Eubacteriales bacterium | reverse complement strand
TCTGCCTCTCTGCGGCGGGGGGCCGGCTGAGACTGGCCCTGTCTGCGGCGGAAGGTCTGACCTTCCGGATCCAGACCGCCGGCAGGAGCAGACGGTGCTATGGGCGCCGGTTCCGGCGTCCTGGAAGTCCTCTGGATCTGAGGACCTCCGGCAGGGGCCTGAGGTCTGGGCTGTACGGTGACCTGGGGTTGTACCGGGATGGGTGTATCCGTGTAGGCATCCGCCTGGGATGCGGTGTTTTCTTTTGGCTGGACCGGTTTCGGCCGGCGTCGTCCTGCCTTTGCGGCAGATTCCTGACGCTCCGCCGCTTCCCGGGCCTGGGCCTGCTGCTCTTCCCAGAACCGCTGGAACTCCGGATCGTTCTCCATGCGGAACTCCAGGTCCTCGCTGCTCAAGCCGTCGATCCCGTCCACGGCGTCGAAGATATCCTCCGGATTCTCGAAGCCTCCCCGGGAGAGCTGATCCTTGAACTCGCTCTTTCGATCCAGTCGAATGGCGAAGCTGGCGTTTTGCCGGGTATCCGCCGCTTTAAGGAAAGCCAGGAGCCCCCAGGAGGCGATCATGCTGGTCCCTCCTGCCGAGAGGAAGGGGAAGGTCACGCCGGTGAGGGGCATCAGATCCAGGGATCCGAACACGTTGAGGATCGTCTGGAACATGAACAGGGCCGTCGCCGAACAGGCGGCGATGCTGTAATAGGTGGAACGTCCGGCTGTGATGGACCGGACGGCGAATATGCCGAGAGTGATGATGCAGAGGACGGAGAGAATGGCGATGATCAGTCCCCATTCTTCGCCCAGCATGCCGAAGACCAGGTCTGTGCCGGATCCGAAGATGCTGCCCAGATTGCCTTCCCCTGCGCCAAGCCCGGGAAGACCGCCGCTGGCGATGGAGGTCATGGTCTGGACCTGCTGGAATCCTTTGTCCGTGGGATCCTCCCACACGTGGCCCCAGATATCGAATCGGGAGGCGACGTAGGGTCGGAACCGGAGGACCATCAGGCCCATGAGACCGGCCGCGCCCAGGACCAGGAACAGCTTGGTGAAGTCTCCGGACCGAAGGAAGGAGATCACCAGGAAGGTCACAAAGAAGATGATGGCCGTACCGAAGTCCCCCATGAGGGCCAGGGCCCCCAGGCAGAACACGCTGAATCCCATGAAGAGATACAGGCTCCGCTTTTCCTGAAGTTCATCCAGGGTGGCGGCGCCGATGTAGATAAAGACGATCTTGACCAGCTCCGAAGGCTGGAAGGTGAAGCCGGCGATGGAGATCCAGTTCTGAGCGCCGTTGGCTTCCGTTCCGAAGAGCAGGTTGATCAGCAGCAGGAACACGCTGAAGCCCACCAGGATGTAGGTGATCCGCTTGGTGTGATTCAGATCCCGCAGATACCAGCACAGGAAAAAGAAGACTGCGACTCCAAGACAGATGCTGATGGACTGTTTGAGCACGCTTCCCGAGGTGTAGTCGTAGGATACGGTGACCGCCAGACATAGGGTGGATAGGAAGAAGGCGATGACCTCCATCTCGAATCCGTTTCGTTTGAACACCCGCATCAGGATGACGTAAAACCACATGAGCACGCAGAGCAGGGCGAAGGCCGCCGTGATCTGGTGGGTGAACTGATGCTCCAGGGAAATGTGGAACTGGATGACCGTCAGGGCCTGGAAGATGGTCAGCATCACCAGGGAAGGCCAGGGGGACACCGGGTGTGTCCGTCTTTTGCGTCGTTCCACGTTGGCGATCCGCTCCTGAAGGGATACGGGATAGAGTTCGAAATCCTCGCCGCCGATGGTCAGCTGGTCTCCACCTTTGAG
Source organism: uncultured Eubacteriales bacterium (assembly GCA_902796875.1). Lineage (GTDB taxonomy): Bacteria > Bacillota > Clostridia > Peptostreptococcales > Anaerovoracaceae > Lentihominibacter. The sequence goes on along the minus strand of CADBQT010000199.1, from coordinate 1,673 downwards.
CACTGTGGGTTCATAGACCCGGACGCCGTTGATAAAGGAGCCGTTGCTGGAGTTCAGGTCGTGATACCGCCAGACTCCGTCGGCATCCCGGATCAGGGTGGCGTGGCTCCGGGAGACGCTGTTCAGATTCAGGATGATATCGCAGCCCCGGCTGCGGCCGATCAGGTTCTCCCAGTGAGTCAGGGGAACGCTGGTGCCGTCGGGACAGCGCAGGTAGGCCCAGATCTCCGACGGATTCCGCATCTTCAGCAGAGAAACGATCTGATGAAGGAGGATCAGCGCGGCCAGTCCAACGCAGACCCACCGGACACCCGTGGTGAAATACAGGTTAATATAATCGATGAAGTCGTTATACGAGTAATCCATAGGTCAATTATTGCATGAAATGGCGGAAAATGATAGTATTATCACGAAATTATCATACCTTAAGCTTGTGACAATACGATGAAGGAACGCCCTATTCCACAAAACACGAAAGACTATTCCAGACCCGTTATGAGGGTCTTTCTCAGTTATTTCCGGCCTCACTGGAAGCTGTTTGCTCTGGACCTTGCCTGCGCCCTGGCGGCATCATGCATCGACCTGGCTTTTCCCCTGGTCGCCCGCCGGGCCATGTACACCATGCTGCCGGGGAAGATCTACGAGACCTTCTTCATTGTGATGGCCATCTGCATCGTGGCATTTCTGCTGAAATCCGCCTTTCAGTTCATCATCACCTACTGGGGCCATATGTTCGGTGTCCGGGTAGAGGCGGATCTCAGGGAAGATCTCTTCGTCCACATGCAGACCCTGGATTTCGCTTACTTCGATAAAAACCGTACGGGACAGCTCCTGTCCCGGATGACGGGAGATCTGTTCGAGATCACCGAGTTCGCTCATCACGGACCGGAGGATCTGTTCATCGCCGCGGTCACCATCATCGGCGCAGTGATCATCATGTTCACCATCCAGTGGCAGCTGGCTCTGCTGATTCTGGTGCTTCTGCCCATCTTCCTCTTCGTCGTCCTCCTGTTCCGCAGGAACATGGTCCGGACCTCCGGCCAGGTCAAGGTGCGGCTGGCGGAGATCAACGGAGAGATCGAATCGGGGCTGTCGGGGATCCGCACGTCCAAGGCCTTTGCCAACGAGCAGGCGGACTACGACAAATTCGCGGAAGCCAACGAACTGTTCAAGACGGCCAAATGCGACAACTACAAAGCCTTCGGCCGGTTCGCTTCATCCCTGGAATACTTCATGAGCATCATGCCCGTGGCCATCCTGGCTCTGGGCGGCTGGCTGATCATGAAGGATCGGATGAACTACATGGACCTGATCACCTTCTATCTGTACATCGCCACCTTCATCACCCCCATCCGCAAACTGGGCAACTTCATGGAGACCTTCATGAACGGCTGGGCGGGGCTGACCCGGTTCATCAGCATCATGCGGATGAAACCGGAGATCGTGGACGCCCCCGACGCGGTGGAGATGAAGGACATCCGGGGACAGGTGGACGTGGATCAAGTCTGGTTCACCTACGACGATCAGAAGGACGTCCTTCGGGGCGTGGACCTTCATATCCGGGAGGGAGAGACGGTGGCCATCGTGGGGCCCTCCGGCGGTGGCAAGAGCACTCTGTGCCAGCTGGTCCCCCGGTTCTATGATGTGGAGGAGGGCGCCATCCGCATCGACGG
>CADBQT010000198.1 GCA_902796875.1 uncultured Eubacteriales bacterium | reverse complement strand
GTCCTGCCGGAGGCTCGGGCGTTTACATCATGCCCGGCATTCCGCCGCCCATTCCGCCGCCCATGGGAGGCATGGCGGGAGCGTCTTCCTTGATCTCGGTGATGCCCGCTTCCGTGGTCAGCAGCATGGCCGATGCGGAGGCTGCGTTCTGCAGGGCGGACCGGGTCACCTTGGCCGGATCGACGATTCCGGCAGACATCATGTCTTCATAGCTCTCGGTGGCCGCGTTGAAGCCGGTGCCTTCCTTGCTGTCCTTGACCTGGGAAACGACCACGCTTCCTTCGAAGCCGGCGTTCTCGGCGATCTGACGGACGGGCTCTTCCAGAGCTCTCACGATGATGGCTCCACCGGTCTTGGCATCGCCTTCCAGACCTTCCACGTACTTGGCTACTGCCGGGATCGCGTTGACCAGGGCTACACCGCCGCCGGCAACGATGCCTTCCTCCACCGCCGCCTTGGTGGCGTTGAGGGCATCCTCGATCCTGAGCTTTCTTTCTTTCAGTTCGGTCTCCGTGGCTGCGCCTACGTTGATGACGGCTACGCCGCCGGACATCTTGGCCAGTCTCTCCTGAGTCTTTTCCCGATCGAAGTCAGAGGTGGTCTGCTCGATCTGGGCCTTGATCTGATTGATCCGGTCTTCGATGGCCTGGGCTTCTCCGGAACCGCCGACGATGACGGTGTTTTCCTTGTCCACCTTGACGGTGGCCGCGCTGCCCAGCATATCCAGAGTGGTTTCCTTCAGTTCATATCCCAGGTCGTCGCTGATGACCGTGGCGCCGGTGAGGACCGCGATGTCTTCCAGCATGGCCTTTCTCCGATCGCCGAATCCAGGGGCCTTGACGGCTACGCAGTCGAACACGCCCTTCAGCTTGTTCAGGATGATGGTGGCCAGAGCTTCGCCTTCCAGGTCATCGCAGATGATGAACAGCTTCTTGCCCTGCTGGACGATCTGCTCGAGCAGGGGCAGGAGATCCTGAATGTTGGTGATCTTCTTGTCCGTGACCAGGATGTAGGGGCTGTCCAGAACAGCTTCCATCTTCTCCGTGTCGCTGACCATGTAGGGGGAGAAGTATCCACGGTCGAACTGCATACCTTCGACCACGTCCAGGGTGGTGCCCATGGACTTGGACTCTTCCACGGTGATGACGCCTTCTTTGCCGACCTTTTCCATGGCCTGGGCGATCAGTCCGCCGATCTCCTCGTCGGCCGCGGAAACGGATGCGACCTGAGCGATGGCTTCCGTGGTGTCGACCTCGGTGGACAGTCTCCTGATCTCGTCGACCGCTACGTCCACAGCGCCTGCGATCCCTCTCTTGAGGATCATGGGGTTGGCGCCGGCCGCCACGTTTTTGAATCCTTCGCGGATGATGATCTGGGCCAGCAGGGTCGCCGTGGTCGTGCCGTCACCGGCAACGTCGTTGGTCTTGGTGGCGACTTCCTTCACCAGCTGGGCGCCCATGTTCTCCACGGCGTCCTCCAGCTCCACTTCTCTGGCGATGGTCACTCCGTCGTTGGTGATCAGGGGTGCTCCGAAGGATTTCTCCAGCAGAACGTTTCTGCCTTTGGGACCCAGGGTGATCTTCACCGTATCCGCCAGTTTATCTACACCGCTCAGCAGGCCTCTTCTGGCCTCTTCTCCATAATGCAGTTCTTTTGCCATATCTGAATACCTCCTCTATTACTCAACGATAGCCAGAACGTCTCTCTGGCTCAGGATCATGACTTCTTCACCGTTAAATTTCACTTCCGTGCCCGCGTACTTGGAGAAGATCACCTTGTCGCCCACCTTGAGCTCCATCTTCTCATCTTCGCTTCCCGGTCCGACGGCCAGAACTTCGGCCATCTGAGGCTTTTCCTGGGCAGATCCCGGAAGGACGATTCCGCTGGCGGTCTTTTCCTCCGCAACCACTTCCTTGATCACGACTCTCGTACCTAACGGCTTGATTCCATAACTCATTTTGCTCTCTCCTTTTCTGTTATTCATGGATCTCACGATCCTTATATACACGTCGAAAAAGTTTGTTAGCACTCGATTCTTATGAGTGCTAACCTTACTCTACCCCTTATACCGGCTTTTGTCAACTGGTTTTTTCCTTTTCCTCCGTCGGTTCTGCTTCGAATTCTTCCTCGGGGATCAGGTCCCGGACTTCGATGTCCACCTTGTTCACATTGAACATGGTCATGGCCTCGAT
>CADBQT010000197.1 GCA_902796875.1 uncultured Eubacteriales bacterium | reverse complement strand
TCTTCTCGCAGCCAGCATGGTGATCAAAGCTGCCAGAGCGGCCAGACAGATGGCGGCTGCGGCGGCCAGAGGTACCGGGTCTCCCGTTTTCGCCTCTCTGCTTTCTTCAGAGTGAGGATCGCTCTGATCCGGGTTTTCGGGATCGACGGGATCCACCCCGTCGGCGAGCCTTTCTGAAGGCGCTGTCTCCGGATCAGAAGGCGTTGGATCATCGATGGTCTTGCCCTTTATTCCCGCTGCAGGCTTGTCGGTATCGTCTTCCGTTGCCTTTGCATCCTGGGGAGCGGGCTCTTCCTTCACCTTCAGCTTCACGCTGGCCTTGAGGGGATCGATGCCCTCACCGGTAAGGGTAGCTTCGTTGAGGATCTCCCCGGTTTTGGCTGTGACCTTTGCCTGAAAGCTCACCACCGTTTCTTCGTTGAGACGGGGAATGGCGATCCGTATCTGTTCCTGATCTGCGGTTTCCGCCTCCCCTTCGTCCCCCGTCAGCGTCAGACTTCCTTCCACCAGTTCCAACCCGTCCGGCAGAGGATCCGTCAGCACTGCATCGAACAGGGCGATGTCCTTTTCCGTTTCTTTCACGGAGATGGTGTAGGTGACCGTATCTCCCGACAAAGGCTCTTCGTTGGAGACGGTCTTTTCGATCACCGGCTTCGGCGCAAAGGCGCTTACCTTCGCTTCATCCCGCACCGGATCCCCCGGCACGTTGTCCCCTTCCGCCGTCACCACATTGATCAGTTCCCCGGCGTCCGCCGCCTTCGGGGTGAGGGCCTCGTAGGTGTAGGTCAGCTCATCGGTCAGTTCAGTTATCAGAAGTTCATATCCTCCGTCGGTGGCCGACACCGTCTGAAAACCCTCTCCCTTCAGGCTGTCCTTGACCAGGACCAGGCCGGATGGCAGGACATCCCGGATCACCACGTTCCTCGCCTGGGTTCCGTCCACAGTCTGTTTCACGGTCACCGTATACTTCACCGTTTCTCCTGCGTTGTAAATCTCCCGGTCGGCCGACTTGGTGATCTCCAGGGCCGGGATCGGTTCAAAAGTCGCTCTGACGTGGTGGTCTGCATCCAGATCGGTGAACCGGTAGGACACCGGATGCTCCCGGATGTTTTTATTCTCACCGTCCACCACGAGTTCCGCCAGCTGATGTCCCTCATCAGGGGTATAGGTCACCACCCGATTCTCTCCGGTGGGGATGTTCTCTTCCGTCGGAGTGATCGTTCCCTTGACCGCCTCCGTGGTGATCTTCCAGACCGGCTCATAGTGGGCGGTGAAGGTCATTTCTCCCTCCAGGACCACCCGGCGGATCTGGTCCTCGGTAAGGGTCTTTCTCTCTTCGATCATCGTCCCGTCCTCCAGACGGACCGTCCGGTCTGCCGTCCAGTGGGAAAATCGATAACCTTCATCCGGAGTCTGTTTCGATCCGGTGGGATTCTCTCCCCCGATCCTCTTCTCTTCTTCCGGATCCACACTGCCATGGCCGTCGGTGGTGTAGTGAACAGGAAATCCCGGAGCAAAGAATCGAATCGCCATGCCACCCCTTGGACTTGCGGTCCCGGAATTAAGGATCCAGGCATAGTAACCGGAATAACTGCTTCCCTGGGACAGCTGATCCGCTTTGATGAAGACGTTGGCGTCGTTGCTGCTAGCCCCAGTCCCGGCAAAGTTTCCTGCGTTATAGCTGATCTTTCCCTGGACGCCATTTTTGATCCAGGTGTTGTCCCTGTCTGCTGCAAACCCATTCACCTTCACCACCTCGGTGGATCTTGCTCCGTTTTCATGGGAAGTCAGGTCCAGATCGATGATGCCTGCATGAAGATTTGGGATAACCGCCGGTGTCGTCGTTCCACTTTCGTAGATGAACACTTCGTAGCCGACCTCCTTGGACCCTTTCTGATCCTCATTGGTCAGGGTGACTTCCTTCACTGCGGTCCCCATCTGGATATTGATTATGTCCTTCCGCACAGCGAAGAGGGTTTTTTCCCCATCCGCTATGCAGGAATCCACCTTCAATACCACGTCGTATTTCCTTGAGCCGATCTGAAGGTAGTCGGGATAACGGATTTCCAGATCCTCCTCAGAAACCCCTCCGATCAGTTTATATACTCCCGGATTTTCCACCTGTGTGCTGACGTCCACTACCGTACCCTCTTTCCACCCTGTCCCGGAAAAGGTGGTCTGGCTTCCGTCGAATCCCGACATCCGGATATCCGTCAGGCTGTCCACGTACTCATCGTCCACCGTCGCCACATCTTCGATCCCGCTTCCTCCGCTTACGGTCACGTGATAGCCTGCTCCAAAGGCAGTGGTTGTCATCATAAGAATGACTGCAACTGCTGCGACCCAGGCGGGAAACCCTTTTCGGCCCGATCGCCCTTCCGACCCATTTACATCCACTTTTTTTCTTTGTTCTTTGTTCATCATCTCTCACCTCAATTCCTTTTGTTGATGTAATGTTATTTATATCCATTATTACCATTTATTTCTACATCAATGCCCTGTATACCTCATCACGAACCGGCAGGACCGGTACCACCTCTTCGCTCCGCCGGTCACCCGGATGGAATCCCTGCTCCAGGCCTTTTTCCCACCGCCAAAAGAGGTGGCTTCCACCAGTTCATTCCCGCCGCAGTACATCCAAACGTGGTAACTGTTGACGAAGATATCCCCAGGGATCAGTTCGGAAAAATCCGGTTTACCAAGGCTCCGAAAGCATCCCATCGAACGATAGGAGGATCTGGTCATGTCGATGGCCCTCTTCTTCCGACATGACCGGAGCATGGCCGGATCCTTCGCGCCATGAGCATAGGCTGCGTGGATGAAAGGATTGCAACAGTAAGTCCTCTTCCAGGATTTACCATTATATCCGTCGGACCATCGGGTCCCTCTGGCCCGTCTTGCCTTTGCGCCGTTGGTTCCACAGTAGTAGCATCCGTTACTGTGAGCGATGCTCCCACCGCCGTAAGTGAACCGGTCATCGGCTGCGATCTTTTTCGCCCAGGCGACGGCGGCTGCTCTTCCCTCCCCAGCCGTAGGCTTGCGGATCACCAGGGTAATCGTTTTCGTTGCGCCTCGATATTTCTTTGTTTCCTTCACCGTGACGGTCAGAATCGTTTTCCCCTTCTTCTTTGGATAGATCCGTCCCCGGCGGTCCACGGAAGCGACATCCTTTTTACTGGATCGGTAGATCACCTTTCCTCCGGATGGGATCCTGATCCCAAGACCGGACGGATCCGCCAGCAGGCTGCGTTCGATCCGGTTCTTCCCGGGCAACACCAGCTTCCTCTTGATCACTTTTACGGTCACCGTCTTCGATGCCCTGTGATAGCGGTCGGTTCCTTTCTGTACGATCTTCACTTTCGCTGTGCCTGCCGATCTGGGGATCAGAACTCCTTTTGCCGTGACGGAGACCACGGAAGCAGATGATGAGGTGATCTTCAGTTTCCCGCCGGAAGTGGCTTTTGCCCCCAGCCTCGCTGACTTCCCGTAGGCATACAGGGTATAAATCGACTTCGTCGTCTTTATGGCCTGCTTTTTTCTGGAGGCTTTCTTCGCTACCTTCACCTGTACAGTGATCCCTTCCGGTGGGGATGCCGTCACGCCCCGGACCGCTCCCGATTTGACAAAAAACTTCTTCCTGCTGCTTTTGCCGAAACAGGCCTTCGGGATCCGGATCCGAAACGTTCCCATATTCCCCGTATCGGGTACGGTCGTTTTTCCCAGAACCGTCCTCCGATCCTCTGCCAGAAGGAAGATCTCCTGGCCTCTGGATGGGGTGATGCTCCCGGATACCGTTGCCTTTGCCGGATCCCACGGACCGGTGGACCGCCCGTCGATGAGGAGTCTGGGCACCGTTACGCCGAAAGCTTCCTCCGTAGGGGCAAGACTGCCCCCGGCGATCAGCAGAGCCAGCGTGAGAACGGCCACAGACAACGAGGGGTGAGCGAGCCTTACGTCAGAAAGTCGTCGCTTCTCCCTCATGTTCTTCTCCTTCCCGTCAGTGTCCGGATCAAAAGTGCGGACATGATCATAAGTCCTGCGCCGGTCCGGGGAAAGGAGTCACCGGTCTTTGGCTCATACCCTGCCGACGATCCCGAAGACTTCTCCGTAGCCGCTGTCTCACCATCTGATACTGGGCTTTCCCGAGTTTCCGAATGATGGGTACCCGTCTGAGCTGTTTCCGGGTATGACGGACTCGACGGATCGTCAGATACTCCCTCAGTCTTGGCGTCAGGCTGACCCGTGTTGTCACTCAACGAGTTGTCTTCAGTGGCCGCAGGCTCATCAGGATCACCGGACTGACTAGCGCTCTCCGGCATACTTGTATCGTCGGATTTCCTCCCTTCATCCGGCAGGCTGGTGTCGCCGGACCCGTCATCCTCTGTATCCGGATCTTCGTACTGGGCAGACTCATCATCAACGGTTTCAGGAAGACTGGTGCCGGCGCCTTCGTCATCCTCCGGTTCTGTGCCCTCTTCCTCGAAAGACTGGTCATCCGCGGTATCGGGAAGACTGGTGTTGACGGAGCCGTCATCCTCCGTATCCGGATCTTCATCCTCGACGGGATCAGCACCAACAGCATCAGGAAGGCCGATGTCGGCCGTCGGTTCCGAGGTGGCGTTTTTTGTACTTCTTACCGCCTCTCCCTTCACCGCCTGCCGGCTTTCCACGAAAGTGACCTTCAGGGTATGGTCTCCCGTGGTGAATGAGCGGGATCCCTTCACTTTGCCGGTTTCGTCCGCCAGAACCTCACCGTCCAGGATCACCCGGTCCACCACGTATCCGTCCCCCGCTTCCCAAAAGACTGTGTTGTCCTCCGTTCCGCCAAAGTAATCAAAGCTTTCCGTGATGGATCCGCCGGCCCCGGCCTCGGTGGTCACCTGGTAGCGGGTCTCTCCTTCGGATGGTTTCGCCATGAACCCGACCTCGACGGAAGTATCCTCGGTGAGCAGTTCCAGAGTCAGTTCCTTCTCCGCCTTACCGAGGTAAGCATTTCGTTCTTCCTCGGCCAAGTCCTCTCCGTTGACTTTGAGCATTTTGATCACATACCCGTCGTCGGCCTGGATCGCCAGGGTGCAGATCCCCCCGGAGGACACCTCCCGGGAGAAGTTCTCTCTTTTCTCATCCACCGACCCGTGATCTCCCACGGTGATGTTCACCCGGACCTTTCCGGCCTCCTGTCCTTTCCCTTGGTCGTCCGCAGCATAGGCCATCTCCGTCCAGTCCAGTATCGGTCCGTACCCGGCGCTCCCTCCCAGG
>CADBQT010000196.1 GCA_902796875.1 uncultured Eubacteriales bacterium | reverse complement strand
GACAGGAGCTGAGCCACCCGGTCGGGAGCATATCCCAGTTCGCCCAGGAAGGCGGCTACCGCCACCACGTTGTAGATGTTGAATACGCTGTCGTTGAGCAAAGGCAGGCTGACCGTGGTCCCCTCGTGCTCCAGATCGATGGTCATGTTCTCAAGATCCGCATTCTTGCCGCAGTAGTTCAGCTTGGGGGAGTGGAACCCGCACTCGGGACAGCTGGCCCGGCCGATGTGATGATACCGGCGGTGGGAATACTCCAGGATGCTGTGGCACCGGGGGCAGATCTGCAGGTCGTTGACCAGGTTGATGCACTCGGTCACGTCCGTATCCAGGGCTTCGATGCCGAAATAGGCCCGGGGATTCACCGGGGCCACGCCGCTGGCGATGAGATCGTCGCCGTTTAAAATCAGTTTGGTCTTGGGGTCCATGGCGTGGGAAAGCACCCGGGAGATGTACTCCGGATGTCCGTTTCGCATGATGGAATCCCGGGTCAGATTATTGATCAGAAGAAAGTCCGGGGCCATCATGGGAAAGACCACCCGGGATGACCGCTCGTCGATCTCCAGCACCGCCATGTCCGACCGGCACTTTCCGGTAAGGGTCATATCCCGCACGAAGCTGGTGATGAGCCCGGTCATGGTGTTGGACCCCTGGTTGTTGTCCAGGATCTTCTTGCCGTCGGCTTTGAGCATGCTGATGAGGAGATTGCAGACGGTGGTCTTGCCGTTGGTTCCCGTCACCCCCAGGATCTTACCGGGGAGGCGGACAAAGCGCAGGAAATCCGGGCAGATCTTCAAAACGACCTTGCCCGGGAAATTGGTGCCTTTGTGCCCGGTGACGGCAAGCGCTACGATGGACAGCTTGGCGCACCAGAGAGCCAGAATAAAGCGCAGTTTTTTCATCCGATGCCCCTCTATTTTTTGTACTTGAATTCCGGAATGATCTTCTCGATGGTGGGCATGATGCCGATGCCCCCCGGCGTCTGTCCGGGAAGCTGCCAGAAGTCATGGGCGCAGTAGTTGTTTCCTTCGATGATGGCCGGCCCCGTGGGGGTCACGGCGATGTCCCAGCCCACGTAGCGCATCTGGGGAATGACCAGAGCCGCGTCCTCCGCCATCTTGATGACCTCCTTCCAGTAGGGAAGGACCATGCCGATGAGGGGCGTGTGGCTGTAGGGGTGCTCCGTATAGGAGATGTCCGCCGTGGTATCGCCGGAGTGGGCCGGATACAGGAATTCCCCCGTCTCCAGATCGATGGGTCCGTGGAGTCCGTAGTTGTCCACCACTCTTCCGTTGATCCCCATCTTGAACACGGCGTAGATGGCGTGGGGCACGCCGTCGGCGTCCACCAGGGTGATGACCCGGAAGCAGTTGGTGGAGTAAGGATAGATGGCAGCGATGTCCGGATGGTTTTCCACCACGTCTTCGATAGTGGCAAATCCCTTTTCCTTCAGGTAGTCGCAGAACTCCTGGCCGTCCTTAAAGTCCTTTTTCTCCAGCTTCTCGCATCCGATGCCGCAGGAAAGGTCCTTCATCTTGGCGAAGGTCTTCTCCCGGCTTTCGAAGAAGTCGATGATCTCCTGGTCGGTGGCCGTCTCCAGATCCAGAAACTCCCGTCCCACGAAATCCTTGAACTTCTCGTTGAATTCGTTTTTGTTGTCGAAGTAGTGGGAATAGCTGTGGTCGTTCATGAACATGATGAAGTTCTTGCTCCGGAACCGGGTCATGTAGGTGTTCCGCTGTTCATGGGTCATGTCCCACCATTCGAAGATGACGTAATCGTTGTATCCGGCCTGATACCGCTTCATGCACCGAAGGATATCGAAAAGGCAGTAGGCCCGGCTCTTCCCCGATCTCTCGTGGGCCGTATTGACCACCTTGAAGAACTTGCCGAAACTGGCCTGCCGAAATACTCTGAGATAATACTGAAACTTGCTGTTTTCCATTTTTTTCTATTTCTCCATGGGTTTTTCTATCCGGATTATACCACAGATCCGCTTCCTACGCAGAATAAACATTCTGCAGGAGGACCAGGTAGTCCTCTTTGGTCATGGGCCGGGGGTTGCTGTCGTTGGAGCCGTTCTGGAAAGCCATCTCCGCCAGCCGGGGGAAATCCTCCGGATCCGGATCGAGAGATGCGAAAGTGGGCAGAGCCACGTCTTTCGTCAGCTGCTTCACATAGTCCACGGCTTTTTTCGCCCCTTCCTCTTCCGTCTCCCAGGAAAGTCCCATGGCCGTCGCCACCCGGGCATATCTCCCCTGGCAGTAGTCCATGTTGTATTCCATCACATAGGGCAGGAAGATGGCATTACAGGTCCCGTGGGGCAGATCGTAGAGACTGCCCAGAGCCTCGGCGATGCAGTGGACGCTGGCCACATCCGAGTGGCTGAAAGAGATCCCTGCCAGCATGCTCCCCATGAGCATGTTGCTTCTGGCTTCCAGATCGGACCCCTCATTCACCGCCTTGACGAGAGACCCGCAGATCAGTTCCACCGCATAGAGGGCCGTAGCGTCTCCGATGGGCTCGCTGTTCACCGCAGTGAATCCTTCGATGGCATGGGTCAGGGCATCCACGCCGGTGGCCGCCGTGACCTGGGGCGGAACGCTCAGGGTCAGCTCCGGATCGCACACGGCAGTGGTGGCCGCCGTAAAGGGGCTCTTCACCGTCATCTTGTACATGTTTTCCGTGTCGGTGATCACCGAGGAAAAGGTGATCTCCGAGCCGGTCCCCGAGGTGGTGGGAATGGTAAGCAAAGGCGGTCCCTGCAGGGTCGCCGCCGTCTTGCCTTCATAGGGCTTGATCTTCTCCGCATTGTGGGCCAAAAGGACGCCCACCGCCTTGGCGCAGTCGATGGGGCTTCCCCCGCCTACGGCGATGAGACAGTCCGCATCCAGTTCTCTGGCCGCTTTGGCGGCGGCTTCCGCGTTCACATCCTTGGGGTTGGCTTCGACACCGTCGAACACGACGTAGGCGAAACCTTCCCGATCCAGAAGATCCGTCACTTTGCCGGCGATGCCTGCGCCCACGATCCCCGGGTCGGTGATGACCAGGATCCGGGATCCGCCGGCTGCCCGGACTTCCTCCGGGAGCTCCCTTAAGGCGCTGCAGCCGTAGACCACCTTGGTGGGAAAAGTAAATTCGAATGAGGATGTGCACTTATAGTCCATTATCTTCCGTCCTTTCCTGTTTCGCCGGTACAACGAAGAAGTATATCATACCCGGTCCTCATCGTCCACGGCGGGCCCTGCCGGGGCGTCCTCTGCCTTTGCTTCCCCTGCCTTTGCGGACAGGACCGTCACCGCCACCAGCATGGGCAGACAGGTGAACATGCAGTAGATGTACCGGAACTCTCCGGCGACGGGGGTCGCCAGAAGAAGGGTCAGCAGGTTGGCCATGACCGGGATGAAGTAGATGACGTTTCGCCGATTCCAAAGGCAGAGCATCATCAGGATCCATAGGAACCAGCTGTGAAGGCCGATGGCAAGGAGTGCGTCGAGGCCGGGCAGGGAGAACAGGGTCCCGTACCGGAACAGGGCCGTGGCCGCCTTGCTTCCTCCCCCGGTCTTTTCCAGACCGAAGTCGTTGTCTGCGACATAGTTCAGCCATACCCAGTCGTCGTAGCCGCCGTTCCAGTATCCTCTGGTCTGGTGGATCCAGGCCCGAAGATAGGTCCCGGGATGATCTTTGCCGATGTCCGCCCAGAGCCTGAGGAAGGGGCCTTTATCCCGGGCCAAAAGTTCGTCGGTTCCCCTTTCTCTGGCCAGGAATTTCACCGGATCATACCAGCTTTCTTTGTAGACTTCCGGGAGCCGGTCCACTTCCATGAATCCTTCCAGTTCCTGCCGCTGCTCGGATGTCAGTTCCTCTCCTTCCGCCACCACCCGGGCGATCTGCTGCATGGGGATGGAAAAGGCTTCGTCCGCCTCTCCCCTCTCCACGTCCAGAGCGTCGGGAATGGGTCCTTTCATCAGATGACCGGCGACAAGGATCAGGATCAGGACTCCTGCCACAGCCCTGACCCGCCGGCTGCTTTTCTTTCCCCGCCGGGGGATGATGTAGATCACAAGGAAGGCGGCCAGGGTCATGGCAAAGGCGATCCAGCCGTTGCTTCTCAATACACAGACCCCAAGGCCGCAGACGATCATGAGAGTCCAGTGGATCGGGAGATGCCTTCCCTTTTGGTGAAGGACCCGGTACAGGGCGCAGATGAAGAGGACAACCGATAAGGCGTAGGGAATATCCTTCCACATGGTGGAAGCGAAGACGGCGTGATAGGGCAGGACCGCGAACCAGGCCACGGTGAAGATCCAGAGTTTCCGTGATTCGGTCAGGCGCCAGACGGTCTCGCACACATAGGCGAATCCTCCCGCCATGACCAGGATCTGAATGGAACTGAAAAGGAACACAGCCTTGCCGATATCATGGAACACGGCCATTCCCGGCACCAGGACCAGTCTGATCAGCCAGGTGTGCCAGATCGGATGATGATTCATATAACTGCCGTCGAGGATCTGCCTGATCTGATCGATGCTGTCCGTGGAACAGACTCCCGGGGCCATGGAAAAGATCAGCACGATAAAGTCGATGATCAGGATGAGGAGAAAGGGGATCAGAGCCGGGTGGGCGATGGGTTTTCCCCTTTTTTTCGGAGAATTTCCTTTTTTTGCCAGAAGCGCATGGCCGCCTCGGAGGATCTCCTCGCCGATGACAAAGGCCGTTCCCGCCAGGAACAGGATCTCCAGTCCCCACAGGATGGACGCCGGCCGCCAGGG